>NZ_CAXAXI010000010.1:0-108780 GCF_963972995.1 uncultured Altibacter sp. | reverse complement strand
ACTAGACAAACAAGTGCATACGGAATCACTTATTTTATCAGATAAATTCTGTGAAAAAACAAAGTTCGAAATGCAGAGGATAAAAATTATCAAAGTTTTGTTTGGAATCATTTTCTCTAATTGTGCCCAACGGTCTTGTATAACGTTCCGTTGCGGAACGTTTTGACTAAAATAGTTAAAAATTCCTCATTAACTGCTTGCAAAGATTTTCCGAGTAGGAAAATCGGCAGCAATGGACGGTATACAATGTTACCTTAAGTGGCGAGCCGGATCTTTCGGCCGGGACAGACTTTCACTGAAAATCAGAAACCATTCCGAGCAATCAGAGTGTTGGTCCAATCAGAGTTTTGTCAGAAGGACTACAAAACTATCGGAATTGATAAAGATCTTAGAAATTCAATCAGTTGAAATTCTGTCGAAGCCATTTTACGGTAACGGTTTGCATATGATACGGCGGGCTTTGAGCGGCTGCATCGGCTGAGCGTTGGAAGCGCAGCGTGCGAATCAGCCGTGGGCAGTGGCGCCGCTGTTACGTATTTATCAGCCTTAACAAATTTTTGATAAAGTTAGAAAAATTTAATTGAAGCCGGGTGTGACCGCTGTATTATATGCGATGTTATACACTGGCGCTCTCATCAGATTTTAGAAATTTTCGAATCCAAATCAGATATGTTATGAAAATCGGTATTATGGAGGAAATGGCAATAAATTCCATCGGTCCATCTATATCTTCCAAACTTCCATTAAGAGTAAATAAAAATCCGAGTAAAACAATTGAAGGAATCAATCCAATACAAATTCGGAAATAATTATGTTTAACTAATTTTTGAGCACCTAGAAGTAATATTCCATTTAAAGCTGATAAAAAAAATGCTGGAATCGCATAAATCAGAAGAGCAATCCACCAATTGAAATCATATGCATTTTGTCCTACAATATGCCCGCTAATTGAAATTCCAACAATTATTAGCGCAAATGCAATCATTGTCAAATCCCAAATTTTAATTTTCATTCGCCTGTGTATAACGTGTTATATCTTGTATTTTATGCACGATAGCCCGGAGATCACACGGTTAAAACAACAATCGCAATGCCCGATAGCCCTAGCAACGACGCCGGTATCATACACCCTCACAAAATAGTAAAATTTGTAATACCCCCACAAACAAAACCGCAAACCATTCCAAAAACAGGAAAAACCCTATGCTCATTCAAGGGGCTGCTCCACAAAATACGAACATAAAAAGGAACACCTGCATAATTTCCGGGATAACCCCACGATAACCCCACGATAACCCCACGATAACCCCACCATAACCCAACCATGCTCCGGAGGAGTGAGCAGTGAGCAGTGAGCAGGAGATGGTGAACAGTGAAGCGTGAATGGTGAATGGGTATTGATAAAGTTATTTAGAATCCAAACCGGCCTCAGAATGCAACCCACGAATCACACTATAAATGCAAATTCTTTCTTACCAGCAAATGCGAAGTATTCATGAATTCCTTAAAAAACAATACGAAAATATGAATAAAAGAAAGTTGGAATAGTTTCATTAATGGAAAAAAGAAAGAAAAAAAAGAAACAGCTCACTTCATACAAAATAACAAAAGCACCAAAACATGCAACCTTACCCCTCTAATCCCGGAACCCCGGAAAGACCATCCCCCAATTTCGAACTTCCCGGCGCTTGCTCTCGAGAAGCTAGTGCCCGTAGGGCAACATCCAGAGGACTCTGTATCGACTGCAGATCACGAGTCGCTACATGTGTGTACAACATGGTTGTTTCCGGTCTGCTATGCCCCAACAGCACTTGAATATATCGAAGATCGACACCGTTCTCTAGCAAATGTGTTGCATAACTATGCCGCAATGTATGAGGCGTCACTCGCTTTTTAATATGGGCCAGCCTACAGCTCTTTCGCAATACCGCACGTATCGTACCTGCCGTGTACATACCCCCATTCGGATTTTCTACAAAGTATCGTTTTGGCTGATAGCTGTAATAATAATTTCGGAATAACGGAATAAAACTCTCCGCTAGGATGACCACACGATCCACCCGACCTTTCGCGTTCTTGATATGCAACTGCTTTCGCTCAATATCAAAACAATTAAGTTCCAAAGCGATCACTTCCCCAATACGTAAACCCGAAGAATACAGTAGGGCGAGCACGGCTCGGTGCTTTAAATTCTTGGTCACCCGTAGAAGGTTCAGTACCTCCTCTTTGCTTAGTACCGTAGGTAATTTCCGGTCACGACGCGGCCGTTCAATAGTTTCGGGATCAATGGCACACACCGGATAAAAATAGGCAAACTGTTTCAAGGCACCCACCAACTGCCGGTGCGTACTTATGGAGTAATCCAGCGTCTGTACGGCCCATTCGGTATAGAGTCGCACATCGTCTTTAGTAAGGGATTCTGGGGGCTTAGGGGTTGTATACTGAAGGAATTCTTGCACAAATCCGCCATAGACCTTTATGGTGTTCTTGCTGTATCGCTTCCCTTTCAGAAATTTGATGAACGTGTCGAATAAGGCGTTTCGTTCCGGCGAGAGGGGCACAAGCCGTCGTTCCGAAGCACGTTGCGAACGCAAAGTCTGTTCCGAAGCACTTCGGAAAGCAGTCGCATCTACCGAATAGCCTTCCATTCTAAGATAGATCAAAAGACGTTCCAACACTGAAGCCGAATAGCTTACATAAAAGCATCTATGTGTTTTACTGAAGGTCACCCCTTCAAAACGTTGCACATAGCCTTTTAGCGCCACCTCAAACGGAAAACGGATCGCGATTCGAACAGCACCGCGGTGCCGTATAGGTTCCAATACCACCTTCATAGTAATTTGTTTACAACAAGACAACGTGTAAACCGGGGAGTAAATCACCCTAAAAATAACACAATTTCCCCACATTGTAAAACGAAATAACCTGAAAGGTAAGTGGGTAAAGGGAATCGTAAATGGTGAATGGTAAAGCGTGAGTGGTGAATGGGTATTGATAAAGTTATTTAGAATCCAAACCGGCCTCAGAAAGCAACCCACGAATCACACTATAAATACAAATTCTTTCTTACCAGCAAATGCGAAGCATTCATGAATTCCTTAAAAAACAATACGAAAGTATGAATAAAAAAAAGTTGAGAATAATTCATTAATGGAAAAAAGAAAAGGAAGAAAAAGAAGCCTTACTCTAACTTCAATAAACGGGCCTTGTCAAAGAATACAGCATCCACAGCCACACCATTCACAGTGCCGGTATCAAAATCCTGTGCGATCTTCCACACACCGTTCTCTTGTTTCAATACCACATGAAACTGACCGTAATACGCTTCAGGTTCCTTGCCCTTTTCGGAAAACAGCACCCGGTAATACCCCACTTGATAGGCGTTTGTACCCGTAACGTTAGAACTTTCCAACGCAAGATCAATCGTCATGCTACTTCCGTCCGGCAAAGGTTGCCATCGGTCTATAGACGCTTTGTATTCGGCTCCGGTAAGCAGGTGCTCGTCTGTAATGCGCAGCATGTCCTCGGTATGCAAGGCTTTAAAGGTTTCACTGTCCCGTGCTTCATAGGCAGTCTTAAAGGGTTGCCAAACCTGCGCAATGATACTTTCTGCTGCATCCGTCTCTGTTTTCTGAGCTGTTAGAATACTCACCAACAGACTACACAGTAAACACATAGTGAATCGTATGGTATGCGTTTTAATGATAGGCATTGTTAGTTGTTTACAATGAATCGAAGGGTCTCACTGCCTACGGCGTCTGAAACGGTAAGCAAGTAACTTCCGGTAACCAATGGCAGATCCAGCGTGATGGTTCCGGAAGGATTGCGGAACGTTTTTTCAAAGAGCCGCACACCCGTTATCGCATAAGCTGTAAGTGTGACGGTACTTTGAAGGTCTTGTGGCACTTGTAATTGCAGGTAATCACCTATGGGGTTCTGCACCAAGGTATATCGTTTTAGGGAAGTGTGGTCTTCGATACCTAATGTTTGCCGTATTTCGTTTAATGCGAATTGTGCGCTGGCGGCTGTCACCATCACATGCGATTCATTGGTAGAAGGGATGTAGCTGTTCACAAAGGGGGACGTGTGCGTGCCGCCTATGTCGGGTACAGCATACCAGTCGTCTTCGTTCTCGATGGCCAACGCAGAGATCACAGGAATAAAAGAGAATTCGTCTTGATCCAGCGCCGCAATGAAATCGGCAATTACCGGATTCCCACTGCCGTCGCCCAAGGCGTTAGAGATATTGGATGTCCCGCCGGGGGCACTGTCAATACCATCTGTAAACCCGAAGGCCTGTGCATCTGCTAAAAAGGTGTCTACCGGGATCCCGAAAAAGAACGACTGAAAGTCAGTCACATTGTTAGTAATACCTGCTTCAGGAGTGAAATGTAACAATACATCGGCCGTCGCACCACCGCCCAGGTCCAGCGTCGTGTCTACCACCTGCATGCCCGCCATACCGGTAGCAGTACCTTGTCCGCTGCCATTCACCATGGTGACATTGCGAACGTTCTGCGGAAAGCCCAACGCGTCCAGTTCCGACTGAAAGGCATCCCTGAAATTTGGAGCACCTATGGGAAGTAATTTAGTTGGGTCTTGCAGGTAATCTGAGCCTGCCTGTAAATGACCCAACAAATGGTCGTACAGCATTTCCTTGGCTGCCGGCGAATTGAGTACAGTATCGACTATGGCTTGCGCATCGGCGTCTCCGGTCTGCTGCGCCAGATAATTGATAAGGTACTGCAAGCTAATAGGAATGTTCGCACCGCGGTGGGGCGAATCGAAAGAAATATAAAGTCGTGTTTCGGCATCTAAGCTGTTTTGTTCCATATAAGCCAGTGCGTACCTAGCGATGAGTCCGCCCATACTGGGTCCCAACACCACAAGTTCTTCGTTGCCTACCTTTTGCGCATTAAGCAGATCGATAAGCTCTATGAGGACCATGGCGTTTCGCTGAATGTAATCCGCACCGCCGTCAATTGTTTTCCCGTCTGTGATATAAGTAGGTGCATTCAGTACAACGATATCAAAACCCTCATTACGTACAATATCAGCCAGGTTTTGTCCGTCAAAATTCAAACTGTTATATAGCCCAGTGATATCCCGACTGTCCCCGGGGTCGAAGCCGTCCAGAACAATGATGGGTTTGTCTAGCGTTCCATCCACCAGATCGAGGAAGATCTCATATTCCCCTTCGCCAAAATAAGCCTGAGACTCATCATAGCCTTGATACCCGATAGTGGCGACAATGGGTGTGACCACGCTGCGATTCGCAATGTGCGTGGGCGTGGGTTTCTTCTGAAAATAGCTTTGGGATAGTGCGTTCAGGGAAATCAACGAACACAGGAGGAGGTAATGGAATTTCATAAAAATAAGTTTGAGTTAAATGTACCTATTTTTTTTGAAAGAAGGTTTGGTGAATATGCAATGCGACTGCATTATTCTATCGTACGCACGCTATATCCTTCGGAAGAGAACATGGCAGGATTTACCTCCTTGCTAAGATGGATGACCTTGAGTTGCACATCGGCTTTTCCTTTTTTGCTTTTCAGAAGGACTTCCAGCGGAAAACCTGAAACTCCCAACTGATTGAAAAGTTCGATCTCTTTCTTAGATTTACCTTTCCCTACACTCTGATAGCTCAGCACTTGGGCCATGGATAACGGGATCGTTTCATCAATCCACAAAGTGGCAATGTATTCATCATTTTCCGAACGTACTTCGCGAGTCTTCCGGTCATCGATCACCTTTTCGGGTGCCGAAGTAGCGAGCGGTAGGGACTTGGGTGGGGTTTTCAATGCATGTGGCATGCCCGGCCAGTGGGATTCATCCATGGGCAGGGTATACCCCAGTTTCTTGCCATCCAACAGGAAAAGGGCAACGATCTCTTTTTTACCGGTATCGAAGAGCATACGCATATCGGGTTCATTTCCACGCCCGTGTAGGATCATGGCGGTACGTTCTGGAGTGAAAGTATAGGAGACCGTATCGGTTCGTACGTTACCGTTGGCATATTCTTGCACAACAACAAGGTCGAAGCTGCCTGTGAAGGACTGCGCCGCTGTTGTCAAGGACAGTGAAAGCAATAGAAAAAACCAAAACACCTGTGTTCTCATGAGAGGATCATTAAACGGAACGTATCGTAAGATAAGAAAATAATAAGAAAGGTGTATGGAAAAGCCCCAGGATGCACAGCAAAAAAAGCGGCTCCTCGAAGGAGCCGCTGCATCAGAATATAAGACCATTAATTAACCAATATTAATCCTTATATCTAAATAAACTGTAATATCGTTGGCAATATAGGGTTTTTATCGAATACAGCTAAATTCTTAACCTATCTCTAACATCATTTGCCGATACATGTTAAATTGTTGAGGCTGACTGTATTACTTTTCTTACTAATTACCGTCTTCCGGGGTTTCAATTGCTATAACCGACTGAGCCGGAGGGTTTAATAAGGTTTCTTTTAAATTTAATTTTGAACCTGAATTTGTCAACAGCACCGCTGAAAAATCCGTAGTGCTGGTCAACCTGTTTTCGGCTAACATCAATTCCTTTAAGTTTCTGTTGGTCGCCAAACCTGAAGGAACGTTCCCTTCTAATTTATTATCAAATACGTTAAAGATCTCTAATTCAGCTAAATTTCCAATGGCTTCGGGAATGCTTCCGCTCAACGCATTGCTGCTTAAATGTAATTGCTTCAAATTGGTAAGCATGGCGATGGATACCGGGATCGTTCCGGTTAGTTTGTTGCCGTTAAAAGCTAGTACTTCTAATTGGGTTAGATCTCCTATACTTTCAGGTAAGGATCCCGAAATGTTATTGAATGACAATTCTAAGGTACGCAGTTTTTCAAGGTCTGCAATAGAGGCAGGAATACTACCTTGCAAATTATTAAACAGCAAACTTAAACTCACTACATGATCGTTCTCTACGGTCACACCTTGCCATTCTTGTACCGGCTTGTTCGTGTCCCAAGATTTGATCCACTGCTCCCCATGGGTAGCAACATACAGATCCAATAATGCTTGTTTCTCTTTTGCCGGCACCTGCGCAAAAAGAGGTACCGTGAGCAACATAAGGCTAAGGTTTCGTAGGAATTTTTTCATGATTCGGGGGTTGATTATTCTTACATTATGTAGTAAATTAATGATATTAAAAGTTATAATGCAAAAAAAATCGATGAAATGCACAAAATTTTCAATACTGATGTTACTCTAAACTTGTAAGAAATGGCGTATGAACCTCGTGTATGCCCTCAAAAACCTGAACTTTTAATCGCGAACCGAACAATTGAGACCCCTTAAGCTGCTCTTCCGTTTTTCGGGCTTCGGTAATGTATTGATCCTTGTTTCCGTAAAGATAGGTGACATTCGTTTTTTCAGATAGAAAGGCAAAATCGGCAGCAGTGAGTTCTTTGGGGATACCCCCGGAATGAAGCACTAGTTCATTACACGATACCTGCCGGAAGGCCATCCACCGGGTAACAACAGACACCCCTTGCGAATAGCCAAGGAACAGCGTGCGAGGTGCTTTGGCCAATGCTTCTTGCTCTGCCTGAGCCACAGCATCGATATAGGTGAGTACATTATGTGTCTCTGCAACCGTTTGTTCGCGGGTAAGCCATGAGGCACCCACATGCTTAAATGCTTTGCCCATGTAGTACTTGGAAGGCGCTTGGGGTGCGATAATGTAGTTGAATTCGGGATCGAGTGCTTCAAAGTACTTTAAAAAATACCTGCTTAGGTATCCCATGCCGTGAAAAACGAACCACACATTCTTGGTTTTTTCTGAAAAAACATTGCGGGTAGAATAGGTATTGGTGGCTTGAAAAGAAACCTGTTTTTCTGAAGTCATAGTTGCAGTCGATTTTGTAATTTTACAAAGGTAACGTAAAGCTATGGAGAAAAAGAAACAAGACATTTTGAACCGATGCAACGAGTTGTGCAAGAATAACCTATTGGAGACCTTGCAGATCGAATTCATCGATGTCACCGAAGATACGATCGTGGCCAGAATGCCGGTCACCTCAAGAGTGCATCAACCCGATGGGATCTTGCACGGTGGTGCTTCGGTTGCTTTGGCCGAAAGTGTGGGCAGTGCCGGTTCCTTTGTTTTTCTGGGGAGTACGGACCTGCAAATTAGAGGCATCGAAATATCAGCCAATCATGTGAAAAGTGTACGCGACGGATTTGTATATGCAACTGCCAAGATCCTGCATAAAGGAAGGACCACACAATTGTGGCAAATCCCGATTACAAACGATAAAAACGAATTGATCTCCATGGTAAAACTAACGACGCTCACTTTACGTACATAAGATGTATGGAACTAACATTACTCGCTGAAAAACTAGAAGAACAGTATCGTAAAAAACTTCCCTTTGTTCTGTATGCCTTACCCGACAGTGAGACGGTGGTGGCGTATTTTCAGAGGGATGCACAGCTACATCACACCGAGAATTTTACGGAGAAAAGTTTCGTTATGGCACCTTTCGATTTCAAAGACAGAAACTGCTGCATCCCCGAATCGGAGTCGGAACGATTTGAAACACCAATGCCCCGAGAGCATGCTGCTCTAAAAGATATTTCAGTGCCCGATACAGCTGAAGAAATGAACAGGCACGAACAACTCGTGGAAAAAGCACTGCAGGCGATACGAAATCATAAGGCCGAAAAGATCGTAGTTTCACGTAAAAAGGTGATCGCTCTTTCCGGTTTCAATGCTTCGGAAGTATTTAAAAGACTTTTTTCACTGTATCCGAAGGCGTTTCGGTATCTGTGGTATCACCCCGAAACCGAATTGTGGTGCGGGGCCACTCCGGAGATCCTCGTAAAGACCGAAAAAAACTCCTTTACCACCATGGCGCTGGCGGGTACCCAGAAATATTCAGCAAAGACCCCTATTTACTGGAATGAGAAGGAGATCGAGGAACAGCAGATCGTCACCGATGCCATTACCAATAGCCTGCAGAAGGTAACCGACGTACTTAAGGTTTCTAAGGCCTATACCCATGCCGCCGGTACTCTGGCCCATTTACGGTCGGACGTTACAGGCATCCTAAAAGGTGGAAAGGCGACCTTGCAGACCATCACGAAAGCCTTGCATCCCACTCCTGCGGTATGCGGTACGCCAAAGCAGTTCGCAAGGGACTTTATAAAGGAACACGAACAATACGATCGCGAATTCTACACCGGTTTTCTAGGCCCTATCTGTGGGGATGATAAGTGCTCGGTGCTGTATGTCAATCTGCGTGCGATGAAGATCGCGGGAACTACCGCAACACTTTATGCTGGCGGCGGGATCACAAAGGGTTCGGTGCCTTATGCCGAGTGGCAGGAGACGCAATTTAAGTTACAAACAATGTTGCAGGTATTACAGCCGATACTTTAAAAATTCTATCCGACTTCGTACCTTTGTGGCCGATGAAATTTTCAGATAAGCCTCTATCCCAAACGGTGACACAATTGTGTCTTGCCAAAGGCATCGATCACATCGTGATATCTCCCGGTTCCAGAAATGCACCGCTTACCCTTGGCTTTACAGAGCACCCCGGATTTACGTGTTACAGTATTGTAGACGAACGCTGTGCAGCCTTTGTAGCCTTAGGCATGGCACAGCAATTAAAACGTCCCGTGGCGGTAGTGTGTACCTCAGGCTCTGCCTTGCTGAACTACTATCCCGCAATTGCCGAAGCGTTCTACAGTGATATCCCGTTGGTGGTCCTTTCGGCCGATAGGCCCGCAGCCTTGCTTGAAATAGGGGACGGACAAACGATTCGTCAGGAAAATGTATTTGCCAATCACATTCTGTACAGTGCGAATTGTGAGGAAGGTACAGAACATCAAATTGCCAATGAGACACTGATTAACGTCGCCTTAAATACGGCCATTGAATTGCAAGGCCCTGTTCATATCAACGTTCCCTTCTCTGAACCACTGTACCACACTTCAGAAGTTCCTTCGGTGCGACCGCAGCATGTTCCTGCGCGAAACCCTAAGCGCCCTGTTACCGAAGACCTATCGGCATATCTGAAGCGTTGGAACAAGGCCGAGCGAAAAATGGTTCTGTTGGGTGCCTTGCCGCCGCATAGCGTGGAGCACAAGTGGCTGGATGCACTGGCGAACGATCCCAGCGTAGTTGTCTTCACCGAAGCGACCTCCAATGCACAGCACCCCGCATTCTTTCCGTCCATCGACCAATTGATCGCTCCTTTGGATGCCAAAGGATTTGAAGCATTGCGACCCGACGTGCTCCTTACGTTTGGAGGCATGATCGTTTCTAAGAAAGTAAAGGCATTCCTACGAAATTACCAACCCGATCACCATTGGCATGTTGACCCCAAAAGGGCCTACGATACTTATTTTACGCTCGACCACCATTTTAAGACGACTGCCAACAGTTTCTTTCCGGCATTCTTGCCGAAAACACAGCCGGTCACGAGCGACTATCGCACGCATTGGCACAGCATACAACAACACCGATTAGCAAAACATGCCGAATACACGGATTCGGTACCATTTTCAGACTTTAAAGTGTTTTCGACACTGTTTCGACTGCTTCCAAAAGACATACACCTTCAATTAAGTAACAGTGCCACCATTCGATATGCCCAGTTGTTTGACATCCATTCTTCTATCGAGGTCTATTGTAACAGGGGTACCAGCGGTATCGATGGTAGTACGAGCACAGCCATTGGCGCTGCTATGGTTTCGGGAGTAGCTACGGTCTATGTTACAGGCGATCTAAGTTTCTTTTATGACAGCAATGCGCTGTGGAATCAATACATTCCGAAGGACTTCAAAATAATAGTTGTAAATAACGGTGGTGGCGGGATCTTTAGAATTTTGCCCGGCGCCAAGGATGCCGAGAATTTTGGGACCTTCTTTGAGACAAAGCACACGCTTACCGCAAAACCTTTGTGCGAACTCTTCGGATTTGAATATACGGCCGTGAAAGACCCCGCCGATTTAGAAGGGACAATGGGTAGTTTCTTTAAAGCTTCCGAAAGGCCGGGATTACTAGAGATTTTTACACCTTCCGAAGTGAATGATAGCGTCCTGCTGGATTACTTCAAGTACATCAAGTAGAGATGTTTCCGTTAAGCAACCCTTGAGCAAAATTATAGGCCGAAGCCAGATCATCAACTACGGTAAAGGGCTTGTTGAAGAAATTAGCTTCTAAGGCCGCATTCTTTTTGCCAAGCTCATCGGGGGTAATGATGACCAACCCCTGTAGCGTAGGGATCTTTTCTAAGTATTTGTAGTCATTAGGATTCACCGAATACGAATTGATGCGGTTGGCAATGTACACCCAAGGGCGCGTTCCTAATTTTTGAAGGCCTTTAATTAGAATGGAGAAACCGGTGCTGTAGGAAACTGTAACACCCTCGTACGCTTCTACCACCACAATATTATCGTAAAAATACACCATGCCCAACTCCGTTTCCATAACGTGACGCAATGGAACCGATGCGGGAAAATTGTGGGGAGAGGTCGCATTCATGTGAACGTGAAATTAACAAATAGGATCGAATTTCCCTTCATTTTTTTGTCCTTTTTATCCCTTCGGAAATTGTATCTTTGCACCTATGATTCAACTTGGTGAATATAATACACTTAGCATACTTCGAGAGACCGATCCCGGCCTGTATTTAGGCGATGGAGAAGGAAATGAAGTGCTGTTACCTCATAAATACAAACCGGAATCCTTCGAAATTGGTGACGAAATCAAGGTGTTTTTATATCTCGACAATGAAGAGCGACCTATTGCGACCACTCTGGAACCTTTTGTGACCTTACACAATTTTGGTTATCTGCATTGCAGTGATGTGAACGAATACGGAGCCTTTATGGATTGGGGCTTGGAAAAACAATTGTTTGTACCTTTCAAAGAACAGGCACGCCCTATGAAAGTAGGGAGTTGGTACATTGTTTACCTCTATTTGGATGAAGTAACGAATCGGCTTGTAGGGTCCAGCAAGACCAATCGCTTTGTAGATAACACAACCGTTTCTGTTGAGAAATTTGATGCCGTGGACGTACTCGTGACACACCTTACTGAAAAAGGAGCCAATGTGATTGTAAACGGTAAGCACAAAGGGTTGATCTATATCGATGACATCTTTGAGGATATCCGCAGTGGCGACCGACTTACGGCTTATGTAAAAAAAGTGCGTGAAGACAATAAGATAGACGTAGTGCTGCAACCTCCAGGCTACCGAAGCATTGAACCCAATGCAAATTTTATTTTGGATGAACTTAAAGCAGCCGGCGGATTTTTACCTCTTCATGATAAGACCGACCCGGATACCATTAAGAATGAATTGGGAATGAGTAAGAAAAGTTTTAAAAAGGCAATCGGTACGCTTTACAAAGAAAAACAGATAACGATCAAAGAGGATGGTATCGAACTGATCGATACATTTGATACAGGGGCGTAAGGAGGTTTTAGTATTTGAAATCTTGTCTTAGTATCCTCTACCTACGCGATAGGGAGCACATCGGGAACAGATGCCCACCGGAGGGCAAGGGTCTAACAGGTCGAGACCACGAACTTCCTTATAGGCAATGTTCTTCACACCCGAAGCCGCATCGGCCGGATATACACCTTGGCCTGTGACAGTAAAACCAAATTCCTTTTGCAAAAGCGGTGCGGTATCTACTTTACGTTGTACAAAATTTTCATTCTCTGCAATTGCTGTGATCATATCTACCGGTTGACGGTAGTTTTCGGTATTCATTTGGAAAGTCTTAAGCTTCGTACTCAGCACAGGAGCATTATCCAATGAAAACGACGCAGTGGTCAAATCCTCTATCTCCGGGAGCGATTCGGCCGTGATCGTGAAATAACGCGTCTCAAAATCGTATTGAGCACTCGCCAAGAACGGAAGTAAAAAAAGAAGATACAGGACGTTTCTCATGCTGACAAATGTATCAAAAATGATTCCTATTTTTTAAAACCACTAAAAGTTTAACTTTTTTGACGTGTTCTTTGGAACGGCATCTTTATGCACCATGATACTTATGGCCTTTAAGCGCATATACGCTTCACTAAAATATACATACCCGCCATTGGCGTTCCGACTTTCGTCCGTGCCCCAGCTATTCTTTACTTTGTAATACTTTGTTCCGTTTTGGTCACGGAGCATGCCTGTGATATGCATTAAATGATCGTCGGTCGTACTGTAATTCTCAAATTCCTGTTGCCGAAACTCCTGATTCACAAAGGCTTCGGGATAAATTCCTTGCAGTGCTTTTATGTTGTTTTCCGAATCCTTCGGCATGACCGCCACACCATCTTTTGATGAGAACGTACGTTCGCTCACATCACAATCCAACTCCACTGAAAAACCCTCTTCCAGTGCGTTGTCTATCGTTGCCATCATTTCATCCAGCGGTACATTATACATAGTGCCATTGCTCCAGTTGTCGGGAATGTTCAACACAAATTCAGTATAGAAAGGTGCGTGCGTAAATGAGGTAATGGTCACATACTCCTTAGGCTCTAATGTTGTCATCGCCAAGAAGCTCTTCGGGGTGTATTGTTTCCCTTCGTAGGTAAAAGTTTCGGGATTCTTTCCTAAGTAAACATCGAGGACAGAGGCAACAGCTTTCTTCCAATTTGGGCTAAGAGAGCGACCCGGATTGTCCACATAGGTCTTGACCATAGCTTCAAGGACTGCGACTAGTTCGGCATGGTTGTGATTTTCTTCGGAAGGGAACAAACCACTGTAAGCTTCGTTAGGGACCAAGCCATACATTGCCACCGAATTGATCACATCATGCGCTAATCCGCCTTCACTAAATTGTGCTTTGCCTTGTCGCATCACAAAATTCTCCGCCTTTAAAGGGTACGTGTTACGCACCGTGTACATTTCAGAAAGATCGATCTGCTTCCCGGTGCGTCGCATGATCTCCGACTCTAAAAACGAAGAGGTTGAAAAGCTCCAGCAGGTACCGGTGCGACCCTGACTGATTACCGGCGTGGTTTCCAAGTCTATGATTTCGGTAAACTGATACGGTGCTTGCGCTGAAAGCGGAATAGAAAGGAGAAAAATTCCGAAGAAAAAAAATAAAATTCGCATGGTGTTTGTTTTAGTACTTCCTAAAACTGTCATAGGCAAATGTGCCCAGAAGTCTTATCTTTGACGTAAAAATAAGAATTATGCATAGACCGAATTGGAAAACGGCGAAAGAATATTCAGATATCACGTACAAAAAGTGCGATGGAGTAGCTCGCATCGCCTTTAACCGCCCCGAAGTGCGTAATGCGTTTCGTCCCAAAACCACTTCCGAGCTATTAGATGCTTTCCACGATGCGCAGGAGGATACAAGTATTGGTGTTGTGTTGCTGTCGGCAGAAGGTCCGTCACCAAAGGATGGGGTCTACAGTTTTTGCAGTGGTGGTGATCAAAAGGCTAGGGGACACCAGGGTTATGTCGGGGATGATGGATATCACAGACTGAATATTCTGGACGTACAGCGATTAATTCGGTTTATGCCCAAAGCGGTGATCTGCGTGGTACCCGGTTGGGCAGTAGGTGGGGGACACAGCCTTCATGTAGTGTGCGACCTCACCCTTGCCAGTGAGGAACACGCCATCTTCAAACAAACCGATGCCGATGTGACGAGTTTTGACGGGGGCTACGGAAGTGCCTATCTGGCCAAGATGGTAGGGCAAAAGCGTGCACGGGAGATCTTTTTCCTCGGCAGGAATTACAGCGCACAAGAAGCGTATGAAATGGGGATGGTAAATGCCGTGATCCCGCATGAAAATCTTGAACAAACCGCCTTTGAATGGGCGCAGGAGATCTTAGCGAAATCGCCTACCTCAATAAAAATGTTGAAATTCGCCATGAATCTTACCGACGACGGAATGGTGGGGCAGCAGGTATTTGCAGGAGAAGCCACACGCCTTGCGTACATGACCGATGAGGCCAAGGAAGGGCGGGATGCATTCTTAGAAAAACGAAAGCCCAATTTTGATAAGAAATGGTTGCCTTAAGGTAACATTCCACAAAATGAAGTAAAAAAAAAGCGGGAGGAGTCCTGCTTTTTTTGTGAGTATTTATCACTTATCTTATGAAAGTACTTGAAAATCTTCCACGGCCTTTTCGATCTTGGTTTCTCCGGTAAGGATCTCGAATGCCTGATTTTTTGCCACGTCTGTATCCAAACTCTTAACAAGCGTTCTCGCAACATCCCATCGTGGGATCTCGCCGCGTTCATTGAGCTTGTGCTCCAACTTGATCTTACCCAATCCTTCGTTGTTGGTTAAGGCTCCCGGGCGCACAATCGTGAAAGTAAGTCCGCTTATATCCAAGTATTGATCGGCGTTGTGTTTTGCTTGTAAATATTCTTTTAATTCGGTGGCTGCTTCCGGATGATCGGCACCCATCGAACTGAGCATCACAAATTTTTTGACCCGTTCTTTTTTGGCAGCATCAATAAGCTTCTTAGCACCTTCCTGATCCACATTCACTACATCCTTCCCTCCGGAACCGGCTGCAAAGATCACACGATCGATGCCTTGGGTGGTATGAGAAACATCTTCAGTGAGATCGGCAAGTACAGTTGCTACCTGCTGTGATTCAAATTCCTTTTGTTGTTCCTTCTTCCGTACCATGGCCACGGGTGTGAACTGTTCAGAATCCTTTAAAAGCGCTACTATTTTTTTTCCTGTGGTGCCTGTCGCACCGGCTACTAATATCTTTTCCATACCTTTAAGATACGAACTATCTGCCAGATTGAATGATCCAGACACCCTGTTTAACGTGGTTTTAGTAGCTTTTTAATGGAAATTAACAGCTTCCCATACAGCGGGTTCGTACAAACTTATTTTTGATACGCATCCGAATGTACTTTAGCTACTGCCCGTCCGCTGGGGTCGTTCATATTTTTAAAACTTTCGTCCCATTCCAATGCTATTGGACTACTGCAGGCGACCGATGGAACAGAGGGCACGCATAATGCAGCGGCATCACTAGGAAAATGTTCTTCAAAAATAGAACGGTAATAAAACTCCTCTTTGCTTGTAGGCGTTTGTAAAGGGAATCGGTATTGTGCATTCGCCATTTGCTCATCGGTTACGTGTTCGTTGACCATTTCCTTCAGGGTGTCGATCCAGCTGTAGCCCACACCATCACTAAACTGCTCTTTCTGTCTCCAGGCAACACTGGCAGGTAGCATATCTTCAAATGCTTTCCGAAGTATCCATTTCTCCATACGCTCCCCGTTAATCATCTTATCATGAGGGTTGATTCGCATCGCAACATCCATAAACTCTTTGTCCAAAAAGGGCACGCGGCCTTCGATTCCCCAAGAAGCTAGTGATTTGTTTGCCCTCAAGCAATCGTACATGTGAAGCTTCTCTAATTTCCGAACCGTTTCTTTATGGAATTCCTCGGCATTTGGTGCTTTGTGAAAGTAAAGGTAGCCACCAAAGATCTCATCACTTCCCTCTCCCGATAATACCATCTTGATCCCCATTGCTTTAATAGCCCGTGCCATGAGGTACATTGGAGTAGAAGCACGAATCGTAGTAATGTCGTAAGTTTCCAAATGATAGATCACATCTCTCAAGGCATCGATACCCTCTTGTATGGCGAATTTGATCTCATGATGGACCGTTTCCAGATGATCGGCCACCTTTTGAGCGGCAGCGAGATCCGGAGAACCTTCCAACCCAATCGCAAAAGAATGTAGCTGTGGCCACCATGCTTTGTCTTGGTCATCACTTTCGATACGTTTTTCGGCATATTTTTTTGCAATAGCCGACGTGATGGAGGAGTCTAGTCCGCCGGACAGTAAAACGCCATAAGGAACGTCACTCATCAATTGACGATGCACAGCGTCTTCCAGAGCTTTTCGGAGCGTTGCAATAGTAGTCTCATTATCCTTAACAGCCTCATATTCCATCCAGTCGCGTTGGTACCAGCGTTTTAGGATGCCCTCGGTGCTATCCAGATAATGTCCCGGAGGGAAAAGTTCGATCTTAGTACATACCCCTTCCAATGCCTTCAATTCGGAAGCGACATAGAAAGTTCCATCTTTGTCCCAGCCCATGTATAGCGGAATGATCCCCATGTGATCACGTGCTACCAGATATGCGTTTCGTTCAACATCATAGATCGCGAAGCCAAAGATCCCGTTCAATTCGTCCAGAAAGGTGTTGCCTTTTTCTTTATATAATGCCAAGATCACTTCGCAGTCGCTCTTTGTTTGAAAGTCGTAACGCCCTTCAAACTGCTTCCGAAGACTTTGATGATTATAGATCTCTCCATTGGCTGCCAACACGAGATTCTTATCCGGCGAGAACAAAGGTTGTTTTCCGGAAGTAGGATCTACAATGGCCAGCCGTTCGTGAGCCAAGATCGCTTTGTCAGTATCGAAGATACCGCTCCAGTCGGGTCCGCGATGACGAATACATTTGGCCATTTCCAATAGTTGGGGCCGTAATTTTTCGGAAGGTTGCTTCAGGTCGAAAGCACATACAATTCCACACATAATTTCTATATTTTATTTGGTTAGTTACAATGTTACCCGTGGTCTATATACGTTAAAAATAATACGCTACGACACAAAAAAACCCGTCAGGTTTGAAACTTGACGGGTCTTAAGTATAGGGTACAAGTTTCTGTTACGTCCGGGCGTTATTATTATTATTATTTACTAGGATCGAAAACATCGCTTGTTTCATTTTATCTTGAATATCAAATATTAGACAATTTTTTCAGCTTTCCAAAAAAAAGTCATTAATACTTAAAAACAAGAAGGGCTTCAGGAAGTTCTTTTTTGGGGATCGGTCTGCCGTCTATGGTATAATATGCCATTTGAATGTATGCCTGATTTCTTAGCTTCACTTGATAGATCTGCCGTTTCGGTTCGTAGAGGGTGAATAGTTTAGCATGTACAACCTCGTAGTCGTCATAGGCTTTTCGTACTTGTAACATAATATCGGACGGGATAATTGCTGCTTCCAGAAATTTTGCGTCGTAGAACAGCATTCCATTAGGCAAATAGGTAGCAAAATGCGTATTCGTACTAAAACTGTCGCCAAATTGTGAGATATACCGTACGGGGGCATCATCGCCGGCGGTGAGTCCGCGGTCGATAAACCAACTACTTACATAACCATCGGGGAAATTGGCTTTCTGTGAGGTGCGCACTACCTGAGGCACTTCAGCTTCCGGGACGGGAGCATTGTTTAGCGGAGTTTCTTGTGCGTTCAGAAGACCCGCTACGCACAGCGTATAAAAGAGTATCGTAATTTTTTTCATAATAGTGATTTCTTAGCATTTTTCCTTAAGATACACTATTAAGTTTCAGAATCATAGCACTTTAAGACTACCTTAACTTTGGAAAGTTCTTAGGATCTGCCTCATGCATCATGCTATAAACAGTTTCAAAAATGTCCTCTGCTGAAGGTTTCGAGAAATAATCACCGTCGGTTCCATAGGCAGGGCGATGCGGTTTTGCAGCTAAGGTTTGCGGTTTGCTGTCCAAGTACTGATACCCGTTTTGAACATCGACAATTTCATTCATGATATATGCCGAAGCCCCGCCCGGGACATCTTCGTCGATCACCAATAGCCTATTGGTCTTTCGGACACTCTTTACAAGATCTTGATTGAGATCAAGCGGTAACAACGACTGTACGTCGATCACCTCGGCATCGATCCCTACCTGTTGTAATTCCTTTGCAGCCTCTTCTACGATGCGAAGGGTGCTTCCGTAGGAAACAAGTGTAATATCAGTTCCTTCCTTAACGGTTTCCACGACACCAATAGGGGTACGTAATTCACCCAGATTGTTTGGCATCTTTTCTTTTAAACGATATCCGTTGAGACATTCTACGATCAAAGCAGGCTCATCGGTTTCCAACAAGGTATTATAGAATCCGGCCGCTTTTGTCATGTTTCGCGGCACCAAAATATACATCCCTCTAAGTAAGTGGATCAATCCGCCCATTTGTGATCCGCTGTGCCATATACCTTCCAAACGATGTCCTCTTGTGCGCACAATAAGGGGTGCTTTTTGGCGTCCTTTGGTGCGATAACGCAAGGTGACAAGATCGTCGCTCATGATCTGAAGACAATACAAGATATAGTCCAAATATTGGATCTCGGCAATAGGGCGCAAGCCTCGCATGGCCATTCCAATGCCTTGACCCAAAATAGTAGCTTCCCGGATCCCGGCGTCGCTTACGCGATGCTCGCCATACTTATCCTGCATGCCTTCCAACCCTTGATTCACATCACCGATCTTTCCGGCGTCTTCACCAAAAATAAGTACTTCCGGGTGTTTTGAGAAGATCGCATCAAAATTATCTCTAAGGATCAAGCGACCGTCCACATCTTCGGCATCGTCTGCATAGATGGGCAGCACCTCTTCGATAGTAGTAGCGTTCTGTTCTGCTTCGGAATATAGGTCCGAGCTGTACTTAGGCTGAATGGTCTCAAAATAATTCTCGATCCAGTCCAGTAGTTGTCTTTTTTCCGAAGAATCTTCGTTCACCACATAGCGCAATGCCTTTCGCGTGGCAGCAGCGATGGTTCTGCGAAGCGGTTCTTTTTCTGAAGCCAACTCATTCTTTATTTTTTCTATGAAGTTCTTATTAGAAGAGCTTTCAGCCAGATTCGTCAGTAAGGTAATCGCTTCCTGCTGTTCTTTACGTTGCGGTTCCAGGAACGCTTCCCAGGCGGCTTTCTTTCCATCACGAACTTCTTTTTTAATCGATTTTTCGATCTCGTCCAGGGATGCTTCCGTAGCGATATTGTTAGTGATCATCCACTCGCGCATCTTTAAATTACAATCGTACTCACGCTCCCACTGAAGACGTTCTTCACTTTTATAACGTTCATGGGATCCACTGGTAGAGTGTCCTTGCGGTTGTGTAAGTTCGAGTACATGGATCAATACCGGCACATGTTCTTCACGTGCCAATGCGCTCGCTTTTTGATAGGTTTCAACGAGGGTAGGGTAATCCCAACCTTGTACACGCATGATCTCATAGCCCTGTTCTTCGTCTGTACGCTGAAACCCTTTCAGGATCTCGGAAATATTTTCTTTGGTGGTCTGATGCTTTGCATGTACAGAAATTCCGTAGGCGTCATCCCACACACTCATGACCATAGGAACTTGTAAGACACCCGCTGCATTGATAGTTTCCCAAAATAGCCCTTCGCTGGTACTCGCGTTTCCAATCGTTCCCCAAGCTACTTCGTTCCCATTGATAGAAAAAGTTGTTTTGTTATTGATGCCCTTTACATGTCGGAAGATCTTAGAGGCTTGTGCCAGCCCCAAAAGCCGTGGCATTTGTCCTGCGGTAGGTGAAATATCGGCACTGCTGTTCTTCTGCGCTGTCAAGTTCTTCCATTGTCCCTTGGCATCCAAACTATGTGTGGCAAAATGGCCACCCATTTGCCGACCGGCACTCATGGGGTCTGCCTCAAGATCGGTATGCGCATACAATCCGGCAAAGAACTGCTGAATTGTAAGTTCACCAATCGCCATCATAAAAGTTTGGTCGCGATAATAACCGCTTCGCCAATCTCCATTCTTAAATGCCTTAGCCCAGGCGAGTTGAGGGACTTCCTTACCATCTCCAAAGATCCCAAACTTTGCTTTACCGGTGAGGACTTCCCGACGGCCCAGCAAACTACATTCTCTGCTGGTTACTGCAATTTTGTAGTCGTTTAGGACCTCGGCTTTAAAATCGTCAAAAGATAGTTCGCTGTTCGTCTCCGGATTTGTTTGCATCTTCAAAAAATTAGGGATTACAAAAGTAGCGAAAATGAGGCAATTTTTCGGGCTTAGGTTTTAGATTTCGGTAATAGCTTCAGAATAAGCAATCTCGCCAATAGAAGAAAGGGGAGACCATGCATGGCCACATCAAACCAATCTGTGAGTGTCATGCCATTGGCACCCCCGGCGATCCATTTGATTTTTCCCCAAAGATGTGGTTCGGGGAAGAATGGAGCTAAGCCCAAAGTTAAACATAAAAGAATAATGATACGCCAGTCGTTAAAGAAGCTCATAAATGAGGAAATTAAAGATGTGTGTACAAATTATTTTTGCGGAAACAATTCTCAATACCATTCTCTCGTGAAGAGACTTAGTAGTGTTTTTATATCCAGAGTAACAATAAATCGAACTTTTTGATCGTAGTTGGGTAATCCCGGTTCCCATCCTAAATTAGAATACAGGGGAAAATACAGCTCAAAATAATCGGCAACAAGACTTGCTCTAATTCCGGTATCAAAAACCGCGTTGGTGCCTCGGCCTTTATTGTGCACCAAACCTACATCGCCATATGCATAGATCCATTTCCAAATATTGGTACTGGCATTTACTGTGGTGATCCAGCTGTTGGCGAAAGCAGGTTCCAACTGGGATTTAAAACCACCTTCGGCGATAATGAGTTGCTGACTGAATAAACCGGAATCCTCGCTTCTTCCGTAATAATTATAATCCAAGAGATAATCTGTAGGTCTGTCCAAAGCAAAACTGAAAAAATCTTCATCTTCACGCGTGTCATTAAAAACAAAGATACCGGCGAAGAAGCGCAAGTTTAGTTGACGATTGTTCAAGAATAATTTTCGATATTCTAAAGTGGTAGAAATTTTACTGAATTTGGCTGAGATCTGATAATCAACGACCCCCCTGAAATAATTAATAAGGTTAGGGTTCGAATACACATATTGAAGATCGAATACACTGTAATTGGGATCTTGATCGGGGTCCATAGGATTGTCGTCACGAAAGATATTGACACTTCTAAGATTGATGAACTGTTTTTCATTATCCCGTAAGTCCTCATTTCTGAAAGCAAAGGTCATAAAAGGTGTGAACTTTCTGAAAAAGAGGTCTTCGTCGTACGACAAATAGCTACCTGCGAGACCATACCGCATCGCATACAGCGGTTGGTTCTTAAATTGCTGTGTGTATATAAGGGATCCACTCCCCAACAACGTATTGGAGCGCAGCCCCAGCTTTGGCGTGAAGTTATAATGAAATGCCTTGGGAAGCACCGTTTTATTGTAGAGTTTCGCTCCAAGGATCAAACCGTCGTATAGGTTGTAATCGAATTCAGGCATAAAGAACAACTGATTGTACCTCGAGTCACCTACATCCTGAAAGAGACGGAATTGAATAGGTCGGTTGAGCAAGCCTCTGACATTATGATAGTTATTCCGCTGATTATATTCGGGGATGATCTCTTCGTAGTTGAGGACCAATTTTCGAACATCTTTGGCAGGAACCGTAACCGTTGCGGTAGAGTCGATAGGTAAAAGCCATTGTTTGAAAATGATGCTGTCCTTGTTGATTCCATATAATGAAACAGGCATGGCATTATCTCGTAGGTTCTTCACCAAGACGTTTAATGAATCGCCTCGTTTGCGCACTTTCTTTATTTTAAAATCAATGGTCGTATCTGTGCCCACATAATCCTCGAAGAACCAATCAATTGGCAATGTAGTATTTGCAGCAAGTGTTTTTCTAAATTGTTGAGAGGTTACCGGTTTCAGACGGTACTTCGTATAGAATTCCTTGATCGCATGGTTCAATTGATCACGCCCTAAATAATCGGCAACATAATCCAAACCGTCCCCGCCGTAATAGTCTCCGGCTATATTCTTATTGAATTTCACCAACGAATCCTTAGGGGTTATAAGCGCCTGATTCAAATTATTACGTGCCATGTTGAGGTAAAGAAGCGGATATTGATCATTAAACTCCAACTTCGAAGCATGTGACCAGCGTATCACCCAAAAGTTGCTAAGATTTCCAATGATCTTCATCTTGGGGTAATAGGTTTCTACATACTCCATCATTAAATAGATCTGTAGCGCTCCCGTGAGCCAATAATCTTTTCGGGGATGCAACGGAAGGGTGTTCTCTATATAGTTTCGGGTGATGGTTTTAAGTTGTTCCATGTCGTACTCGAAGCCATCAGGGAACGGACTAATAAAATCGGGAAGCTGATTTAGCCCATAGACAGGATTGTTCTTGTAGTCAGACTCACTAATCACCATCTTTTCAAATGGATATTCCCCTAATTTATTGTCTAGGAAATAAGTGATCCTATCGATTAATAAGGCTTTGATAGGCGGTGAAACCTTTTTATCTTCAAGATTAGTGATCACTTCAACACGATCTGTCACCACACTTTTAAAATTCGATTGTTGTTCCAAGTGAACGATCGCCTTGACGCGATCTGCTCCTTCAAGTATTGTAGTTTTTGTTTTTTCTGAAATGGTTTCAGAAACAACCGAAAGATCTGATATCACCTGATACCGCGGAGGTGTATGGAGCGTGATGGTAAATTGCGATGGCAGTAAGAACAGGTCGTCTGTATTTTTATTGCTGTACGCATGCCATTCACCATTGTACACAGCCGGAGAAATGTACCAATGCTGTAACCTGTAATCATTGTTCCTAGTGACGCCGTATCGTGTAAATTTATCACTGGGCAGTTTAATGGTGTAAAGAAGCTTCACGACAACTTCTTGGCCCGGGAGCAGCGGTTCCAATAAGGATACCTCTAAAATGTCTACTTCTTCACCACGTTGCCAGTCCAACGGAAGCCCTTCGGCATTGGCAATGCTATACAGGGTGGTGCTTCCGCGATCCTCCTTCTTTTCAAAATGGAAGGAACTGTCGTAGTTTTCGGCAAATCGTTTCGCTAATGGTGTTGTTTTATTTGAAAAACTGTTTGCCCAGTCATTGAAATAAATTGTTGAAAGCGGGGTCGTGGATGTATTTCTGAAAGTTACCGCTTGTTTGATGTTTAGTTCTTTCTTCTCGGGATCCAAAGTAGCATCAATAACAATGTCATGCTGCGCAAACAGGCTTACTGTCCAGCAATAAAAAACAAGTATTAGAAGGTGTTTCAGAATCAAGAAGTCTTAAGAAATTTGAGAGGTTTACTGCCGGTAACCCTGCTTTTTATATAGTAAATGCCATTGGCAAGATGTGCTACCGGTATGGTGATCGCTTCGGAAGCAGTGCCGTCCACAGTCATCAATCGTTGTCCCAATACATTATAGATGTCAAGGGTCATAGGTTCCAAAAGCGCATCAATAAGCAGCGTTAGTGTTTCCGAAGCCATGGTCTGCTGCAGTTGAAAACCGCTTTCAGAGGTATTCATATCTGCCACACTAAGCACGATCTGCCTGTCGGTTTCCAATTCCATTACTACCGGAAGGTGATCGCTCATACTGAACAATGAATTTCGCAACAGCTGACCGTACACTCCATCACAGGAGGCATCACTAATATCGTTATTGTAACAGTTCCCGTTATTTCCGAAAGCATTGTACGAATCCGGCACGTAGCGCAGGGTAGGATCTGAGGTCATGTTCTGTGATATCATAATAAAATCAAATCGGTCGTCCAAACCGCCGCCGGCACCTGCACCAAATGTACCCGAGCTTATACGGGTACTCTGGGTGTGGATGTCTTGGAAGTCGATATTGTTGTTCCAGTCACCGGGACGATCGATAGGATCTGCCATGGTGATGTTATTCGAGCTGTCCAAAAGCTCCTGATATGCGGGTTCGTTGGCGTCGTACAAATTAAGATCGCCCGCAAAGATCACATAGGTATTTGGGTCGATGGTGCTTAAAAAATCTGTGAAGGCTGTAACCATATCTAAGCGTTGTGCTTCATTACTACTGCCTTGACTGGATTTTAAGTGAGTTACGAACACTTCTAAAAAAACCGGGTTAGTAGTTCCATCTGCAGTACTAAGCTTTAGTCTGTAGCGATTGATATCACGAATATTGGTGGTGATCACTTCCGAAGACTCCAAGGTAAACATGCCGGTCCTGAAATAAAGCAATTGCTGCAAATTGGAGGACCCCGACTGGTTAAGAACGAAGGGTGCGCGAGAGTAAAGGCCGTCACCGTCATTTAAGGAGATATTCAAGATCAGGTCTGCGCCAACTTCGTTTTCAAGTTCACACACCATAAAGATGTCGGGTTCGTACTCATTCAAGACATTCCGAAGGATCTCAGCACGACTACCCGGAAGTGCAGAAGGGAACTCCAGTAAATTGTAGAACATGGTTTTGATCACTTCCTGGGCAGAAAGCGTAAATCCGAAGAACATCAAGGTAATATAGAGGACTTTTCTAAGCATTAATGTGGGGCGTTGTAAATTAGAAATTCGGACTTAAATTATATTTATCGTAGAAGCTGTTAAGGATGTCCAGCACCTCTTCTTCAGTATCCACAACATGGACCAGGTCCATGTCTTCCGGGCTAATATTGTTATTCATTTCCAGCACAGTACTTCGAATCCAATCCATGAGGCCACTCCAGAATTCGGTACCTACCAGTATAAGCGGAAACTTGTCGATCTTATGTGTTTGAATGAGTGTAAATGCTTCAAAGAATTCGTCCAAAGTACCAAATCCGCCGGGCATGACCACAAACCCTTGAGAGTATTTCACGAACATTACCTTACGAACAAAGAAATAGTCAAAGTCAATGCTCTTGTCACTATCTATATACGGATTGTCATGTTGCTCAAAGGGAAGAGTGATGTTGAGTCCAACCGACGTTCCTCCCGCCAGATGTGCACCCTTATTACCTGCTTCCATGATTCCGGGGCCACCGCCGGTAATAACTCCGTATCCATGCTCTGTAATCTTTTTGGCAATACTTTCAGCCAGCTTGTAATATTTGTGATCCGGTTTGGTACGTGCCGACCCGAAGATCGATACACAAGGGCCAATGCGACTCATTTTTTCGTAACCATTCACAAACTCTCCCATGATCTTAAAGATCGCCCAAGAGTCGTTCGTCTTAACTTCGTTCCAGTTTTTCGGAGTGTTCTCGTGTCTCATGAATTCGTTTTCTTTCTTCCGTTGTGATCAAAAATGACAGATCATCTACTTATAAACAGTTTGTCGTTAGTTTTCCCTAAGCACAGCTGGGTTGCTAATGTAATTCTTTTTTAAGGAAACGTGCCGTATAGCTTTTTTTATCTTGTATCAATTCCTCCGGAGTTCCAAGGGCCATGATCTCACCGCCCTTTTTGCCTCCTTCAGGCCCGATGTCTATAATATAATCAACGGTTTTGATGACATCCAGATTGTGTTCAATAATCACTACCGTATTCCCTTTGTCCACTAATTTGTTCAAGACCAACAATAACACTCTAATGTCCTCGAAATGCAGACCCGTAGTGGGTTCATCCAAGATGTAGAAAGTATTACCGGTATCTCTTTTTGAAAGCTCAGTAGCTAATTTAATACGCTGTGCTTCTCCACCGGAAAGGGTCGTGGATTGTTGCCCCAAGGTTATATAACCCAAACCAACGTCTTGTATGGTCTTTAATTTCCGGTAGATCTTTGGGATGGGTTCAAAAAAGGTACAGGCTTCATTGATAGTCATTTCCAGTACATCATGTATGGATTTCCCTTTATAACGAATCTCCAGGGTCTCTCTGTTAAATCGTTTTCCTTGGCAAGTCTCGCACTCGACATAGACATCGGGGAGAAAATTCATCTCGATCACTCGCAATCCGCCGCCCTTACAGGTTTCACATCGTCCGCCGGCGACATTAAAACTGAAGCGACCCGGTTTGTACCCCCGTATCATGGCCTCCGGTACTTTTGCGAACAAATTCCTTATTTCTGAAAATACTCCGGTATACGTTGCCGGATTGGAACGGGGAGTTCTGCCAATGGGTGATTGATTGATGTCAATAACCTTATCAATATGTTTAAGTCCGTCAATTTTTTTAAACGGCATCGGTTTTTTTACACCATTAAAGAAATGTGCATTGAGAATAGGGTAGAGGGTCTCATTGATTAGGGTGGATTTCCCGCTGCCCGAAACACCTGTAACGCCGATCATGGTTCCCAAGGGAAAGCTAACACTCACATTCTTTAAATTATTTCCTGTCGCTCCGGTAAGGCTTAGGGTCTTTCCGTTGCCTACTCTTCGTTTCTTCGGAATTTCAATTTCCTTTGTTCCATTGAGATAATCGGCTGTAAGGGTGTGCTGTTTTTTTATTTCTGAAGGCGTTCCTTCCGAAACAATTTCCCCGCCATGACGACCTGCAGCCGGACCGATATCGATGACATAATCGGCATGTTCTATCATGTCTTTATCATGCTCTACCACCAGTACCGAATTGCCAATGTCCCGAAGCTGTAGCAATGAGTGGATTAATTTCTCATTATCTCTTTGATGCAGACCAATGCTGGGTTCATCTAAAATATAGAGTACGCCAACCAATTGCGAACCAATTTGCGTGGCAAGCCGAATACGCTGTGCTTCACCCCCCGAGAGAGATTTAGAACTTCGGTCCAATGCGAGGTAGGTGAGCCCCACGTCTACCAAGAATTGCAAGCGTGAGCGTACCTCCTTTATGATCTCTGAAGCGATCTTGCGTTGTGTTTCAGAGAGTTTAGATTCTAAGGATGCAAACCACTCGGCCAATTCCACCACGTCCATGTGGGCTAGTTGGGCGATATTCTTTCCATTCACTTTAAAATAGAGCGATTCCTTACGAAGCCTTGTACCTTCACACTCCGGACAAGCGATTTTATTCATGTATTCTTTGGCCCATCGCTTCAGGGATTTGGATTCATTTGCTTCATAGGTGTTCTGAAGGAAGGTGGCAACACCTTCAAAATCGATTTTATAGTTTCGTGTGATTCCAAGCGTCTTAGACTCGATATCAAATTTTTCATTGCCCCCGTAAAAGATCATTTGTTGAGCTGCTTCTGGGATACTTTCAAAAGGATCGCTCAACTTGAAGTTATAGCGTTCTGCGATCAATTCCAATTGTTTGAACACCCAATTACTCTTTTGCGGACCATGAGGTGCCAAAGCACCCTGTTTTATGGACAACTGCTTGTTGGGAACGATTTTATCGAGATTCACTTCGTATAACTTACCAAGCCCCTTACAATTCGGGCACATTCCTTTGGGCGAATTAAAAGAAAAATTGTTGGGTTCGGGGTTGGGGTAGGAAACCCCACTGCTAGGACACATGAGCGATCGGCTAAAATACCGCACCGCATTCGTGTCGTTATCCAGTACCATGAGTACATCATCTCCATGATACATGGCAGTAACGATCGTTTCGGACAAACGCTTGTCGTTTTCAATATCCTCAGCGATTTTTAATCGGTCCACGACGATCTCAATGTCGTGTGTCTTGTAACGGTCGATCTTCATACCTTTTATGATATCCAGTACTTCTCCGTCCACACGAACCTTTAAGAATCCTTGCTTGGCGATCTGCTCGAACAATTCTCTGTAGTGACCTTTTCGAGAACGAACCACAGGTGCCAGAACACTTACTTTCTTTCCTTTAAATTCTTCAATAATAAGCTGCTTGATCTGTTCATCGTTATAGCTTACCATTTTTTCCCCTGTATTATAACTGTAAGCATCACTGGCACGGGCAAAGAACAATCTAAGAAAGTCGTAGATTTCGGTAATGGTGCCTACGGTAGAACGCGGACTTTTACTGGTGGTTTTTTGTTCAATGGCAATAACGGGGGACAAGCCGTCGATTTTATCAACATCCGGGCGTTCCAAACTACCAAGGAATTGGCGTGCATAGGCCGAGAAGGTCTCGATATACCGCCGCTGGCCTTCCGCATAGATCGTATCGAAGGCCAATGAAGATTTTCCGCTGCCCGAAAGCCCTGTAATTACAACCAACTTTTCCCGGGGAATGCGCACATCAATGTTCTTTAAATTGTGAACTCGCGCCCCGAGAACCTCAATAAAATCTTCATTTTTTATCATAGTTTGCAAAGGTACTCATTTGATATGAAAATTTAGAAGCCATGCCCATGTGAAGGTGTTAATTTTCAGAAGAAATTCATAATAAATAGCTCCTTTACGAATTAGCCTCTTTGGAAAGGAACTGATAGAAGGTAGTTGCAATAAAGAAGATAAGACTGATTACAAAAGAGTAACTTATAAATAGTACCACGATCGAAAGGCCGAACAGCAGAAAACAAAGCGGTAACAACACACCAAAGAATACTAAGGAGAGGAAAATACCGTACAGGTATTTGATGAGGTTAGGCATGCTCTTGGTGGAGTTGAACTGAAACTGGAAGAGTTTTGGCAATACTTCCTTAGTCATATATTCACCCAACTTCGAAAGGAAGACTTCATTGAAAGAAGAATCTTCAAAAGCTTCACTGTCTATGGTGTTCGCCAATTTCATGATCTTTTCTTGATGTCTTTCAAAAACTGCATTCAGGTCTAAGGCTTCCTTGTAGACCGCATATTTATACCCAAAATAGAACCACAATCCGGAGCCGCATTTGTGTTCCAACCACTTAGCCACAATATCCTGATTGTAAATCTTTGGGTAGGTAATATTCTCCGGGATGGTTTTATCCTTCGGACTCGTCATTAAAAGCGATTTAAGTTCCAGATAGAGGTTTTCAGTGTCGGCGTAATTGTGGTTCTCCTGAAGGAATTCAATGGCGATCTTGGATTTTCCCTTGTAGAACTCTTTAACTTCAAAGAAGTTCAGTCCCGCAAATTCGTCATCTATATACTCCCTTAATCCCGGCAACCACATCTTTGAGCGGTAGAGTATATCTACAATGGTACGAAAATGATGCATTTTTTCTGTCACCTTACCCAAATTGTCAATAACATGTGCGCGCGTATTCTTAAGATTCATGGCAGCCAACGCCAGATACACCATGATCACGGCACTCAGGAATCCGCTAATGGCAATAAAAAGAGAAGAAAGACCGGAAAGCGTAGTTACAAATTCTGGTGATGCAGTATTCTTTTGCCAAAGTAGAAAGATTAAAGCAATACAAAGAAGCCCACTAAATACGAGTGGGATGAGGGCATACAAATCCTTTAAGAAAGATTTATTTCTCATAAAATGGGCCTTCCTGATGAAAGCAATGAAAAGAAGCGGCGTATCCCCAACTCATAAAAAAAACATGATGCTTTTTTAATTGGTATAGCATCATTTGTTCTTAATTATAGTATTTTTGAATGGATTCGTTGAGCTCCCCAAAGGCAAATATTCACCCTAGCTTCACTACTGATAATTCCTACAATTTATAGTTATTATCATCAAATTTAGCCTTTTTAGGCTCAATTTGTAGTAAAAAACTTACAATTCGATATGTGGTATCACAATTCCGATTAACGGCTAAAAAACCGATTAAAATCCCACGGCCGTATCATCTCCTCTAAAATCGGCACCACCTTCCAATCTGCCATCGGGTAGAATAAGAATAGCATCTACTTTTCCAATGATAGGGTCCACTTGGGTATTTCTAGGATAACCTTTTCGATCTAACGCATTCACGAGTGAGTCGGGGAATCGCCCTAATTCGTATCTTAAAGCGTCTGGTAACCATTGGTGATGGAAACGTGCCGCATCCACTGCAGCTTGCATGTCCATGTCAAACTCGTAGACATTTAAGATAGTTTGCGCGACAGAGGTAATGATAGTGGCACCACCCGGAGTTCCAACCACCATCCATAGGGCTCCATCTTTTTCTACGATAGTAGGTGTCATCGCACTTAGCATTCTTTTTTGGGGAGCGATCGCATTGGCAGCACCCCCAATTAGTCCGTAAATATTAGGCTCCCCCGGCTTTGCACTAAAGTCGTCCATCTGATTATTGAGGAAGAAACCTAGCTCGTCAACGTACATTTTAGAACCATATGCCGAGTTCAAGGTAGTCGTAACCGCTACGGCATTCCCAAACTGATCTACAATGGAATAGTGTGTGGTTTCGGTACTTTCATATCCTGAAATAGTGCCATGAGCAATCGAATTAGAAGGTGTGGCGGTTTCAAAACTGAAGGAATCCATGCGCGCTTTTAAATAAGAATCATTCAAAAGGGAATCAATAGGGTTCTTAACAAAATCGGGATCCCCTAAATAATAACTTCGGTCGGCGTACGCCCTTCTTTCGGCCTCTGCCAAAACCTGAATGTAAGGAACGGTATTATGGCCATAAGTTTGGAGCGGATACGGAGCGACCATCTTGAGGATCTGCCCTAAGCAAACACCTCCGCTGGACGGCGGTCCCATGGAAATAACCCTTAGATCCTTGTAGTTAAAGGTGAGCGGTTCCCGCCATTCGGCTTCGTAAGCTTCAAGGTCTTCAAGTGTAATAATGCCATCGTTCTGTTGAATAAAGCCCACAAGTTTCTTGGCGGTTTCTCCCAAATAGAACTCGGCGCGTCCATTTTGTGCAATACGTTCCAACGTAGATGCTAACGCGGTATTCTTCAAGGTGTCGCCCGCCACATATACTTTAGAAAAAAGGGAAGGGCTTTTATTGACCGAATCGAACGCGGGACGGTATTCGTTCAATCGAATGGCTTGCTTTTCGGTGATCACATATCCTTTCTTGGCCAATCGTATCACAGGCTCCAACAGGACTTCCATGGGGAGGGTTCCTAATTTTTCCCGAACGGCAAAGATACCCGCCACCGTTCCCGGTACCCCAATGGCAAGGGCACCCGTCTTGCTTTTTTCAGAAAGGTAATTTCCCTCTGCATCCAGATACATATTTTGAGTTGCTGCCAAAGGGGCTTTTTCTCTGTAGTCGAAACTTCCCAATTCACCGTACTGTGTTCTATAGACCATAAAACCGCCACCACCCAGATTGCCTGCATAGGGATACGTGACGGCCAAAGCCATTTCTACTGCGACCATTGCATCGAAAGCATTGCCACCTTTCTGTAAGATCTCAATACCTATTTTGGAGGCTTCTTCCCGCGCCGAAACGACCATGGCATTCCGAGCATGAACAGCCTGCTTGGAGGATGCTTCTACAAGGGATTGTTGCGTTTCTTGTTTGCAGGAAAAAAATGCAAGGGTTAAACATGCTAAAAGGACTGTCCTCATAGTTCTCTCAGTTTATTTTCCGAATATAAAATAAGATCATGGAAGAACCGGGTAAATTCTTCTTCAAACGCATCGTAATGCTGTTCCAGTTCGATTACGGCAAGATCCATTTTGGATACGCGTTTGGTACGTATGTTCATCTGGGAAAGGATCTTTCCAATTCCTGGAATAGTCGCATAACTCACTAACCAATTATCTGCGATCATGTACGGCATCATGCGTTGTATGCGTGCGGGAAGTATCGAAAAATTGTGCCGCAACATGTTATAAAAATTTTCCACAAACTTGGCTAAAGGTACATCGTGATAGGTTTCCCAGTTCTTTGCTAAGAAATGGTCATACAGTATATCCACGATCACGCCGCTGTAGTGGCCGTAGTTCTCGTGTAATCTAGCGGTACTCTCGCGTACGGTTGGGTGGGCGTCGGTATAACTGTCGATCGCCCTATGGAGGAGAATGCCTTTTTGAATGGGCGGCGGGTATTTCATGTACCGTTTTCCTTTAATGCCATCGGCAATAAAATTACCTATGACAACCCCTTCGTCATCCCCTGAAAGATATATATGGGCGAGAAAATTCATTCGGTACAATTTACAAAAACCCCGTAAAGAATTCTGTTTTTAAAAAAGTATCTTTGCTGAAAAATACGCACTATGACATTGATCAAATCTATTTCAGGAATTCGTGGTACCATTGGGGGCGCTCCGGGAGAGAATCTTACTCCCATAGACGCTGTGAAATACGCATCGGCCTATGGTCATTGGGTCAAACAGCAGCGTAACAAGAACGATCACCGAATCGTGGTAGGACGAGACGCGCGTATCTCAGGAGCCATGATCCAAGAATTAGTAATGCAAACCTTGGTAGGACTGGGTATCCATGTGATCGATCTGGGTTTATCAACGACTCCTACAGTTGAAATGGCGGTAGCAATGGAGCATGCCGATGGTGGAATCATCCTTACTGCCAGTCATAATCCTAAACAATGGAATGCGTTAAAGTTGCTTAACAATAAAGGCGAATTTTTGAATGCGGCCGCAGGGCAAGAGATCCTTGACTTAGCCGAAGGGGATGCCATCCGTTTTTCTGAAGTAGATGCATTAGGCAAGATTACCAGAAATGACGCATATATCGATCTACATATCGATGAGATCCTCGAATTACCCTTAGTCAACACCGATGCGATCAAGAAAGCAAAGTTTAAAGTGGTGGTTGACGGTGTCAACTCTACCGGAGGTATTGCCGTTCCACTTTTACTCAATGCCTTGGATGTGCATCCGGTAAAATTGTATTGCGACCCAACCGGACATTTTCCACATAATCCGGAACCGTTAAAAGAACATTTAACAGACTTGATGGAAAAAGTAGTAGAAGAGAAAGCAGATCTTGGTATCGTCGTGGACCCGGATGTAGACCGACTTGCATTTGTGGATGAACAAGGAGGGATGTTTGGGGAAGAATATACTTTGGTGGCTGTGGCCGATTATGTGTTGCGTCATACACCGGGCAATACCGTTTCCAATATGTCCTCATCGAGGGCCCTGAGGGATGTTACCCAAAAATACGGAGGTCAGTATACTGCAAGTGCCGTTGGCGAAGTAAATGTTGTTGAAAAGATGAAGGAGACCAAGGCGGTGATTGGCGGAGAGGGCAATGGTGGTATTATTTATCCTGAATTACATTACGGTCGAGACAGCCTCGTGGGCATTGCCTTGTTCTTAAGTCATTTGGCTGAAAAGCAACTTTCCGTGAGTGCGCTTCGGAAAGAGTACACTTCGTATTTTATGAGTAAGAAAAAGATCGAGCTGACCCCTCAATTGGATGTTGATGCTATTCTGAAGCAGATGGCGTCCACCTATGCTTCCGAAGAGATCAATACCATAGATGGTGTGAAGATCGACTTCCGGGACAATTGGGTGCATCTAAGAAAATCCAACACCGAACCCATTATACGTATCTATACCGAAGCTAAAACACAAGCTGAAGCCGATGCGCTGGCAGATCGTTTTATTGGAGAAATACGATCTTTGGTGACCAACTAACTACTTTTCGCGATGTTTCCATCGTTTGTGTGACCACAGATAGAATTGGGGAGCTTCATGTATCTGCTTTTCAATTTCGCTGAGAAACATTCGTGTAAGCTCGAAGTTGGGGTGAGCCGCGGGATCTTCGGCTAAGGGAATGAAGGTCGCTTTGTAATACCCTCGTTTTACCTTTTCTGTCTTCAGATATAACGCCACAAAATCAAGTCGTTTGGAAAGTTCTTCCGTTCCCGTGAATACAGGAACCTTGATACCCATAAATGTATCTCGATGCTTAAAGTTACCGGGCCGCGGGGTTTGGTCTGCCACAATGAGCGTGGTGGTCTTAACCCCTTCTTTGGCCTTCCGGAAAAGGACTTTCACTACTTGCTTGTTTGTAATGATGGTCGCTCCAAACCTACTTCTAATGTTCTTCACCAAAGTATTAAAGGAGGGATTGTCCAAACTTTTATACACGCCATACCCTTTGTGCGGCATGAGTCTATTGATAATGGAACTCCACTCCCAGTTTGCATAATGACCGCAAAATACAAGGGTGCTGCGTCCTGCTTTAAAATAGCGCTCCAAAAGTTCAGGATTGCTCACAGTGTAGCGTTCTTTCATTTCAGCTTCAGAAATAGAAATAGTCTTTACTGTCTCAACAATAAGATCGCAAAGGTGTTTGTAGAATTGTTTTTCGATCGTTTTTCTTTCGGCTTCGGTCTTTTCAGAAAGAACAAGAGAAAGATTTTCCCGAACCGTTTTTTTTCGGTATCCTATAAGATAATACGCAACAAGATACAAGCCGTTTGATAGGATGTACAATATCCACATAGGAAGGATAGAGAGCAACCAAAGTAAGGAATACGAAAGAATATAAAGTACGCGTTGCATAGCTATAGTTACCGCAAAACTAACTAAATTTATTGCATTACAAACCACCTGTCAATCTGAAACTTTATGCAAGATATACATATCGCTACCTTGATCATTATTGCAGCCAATGTTGCTATATCCATCAAGGGGTTCAATGATTTTACGTTTTTTGAGAAATACAAGTTCAACATTGCCGGCATTCGGCGCGGAGAACAAATTAGAATGTTTACATCGGGTTTTCTTCATGTGGATTTTACACATCTGTTATTTAACATGATCACCTTGTATTTTTTTGCAAGTGTTGTGATCGGGGCGTTGGGCGTAACTAAGTTTGTGCTTATCTATTTGGCAAGCTTATTGGTAGGTAACCTATTGTCGCTGTATTTTCACAAGGACGAATACCATTACAGTGCGGTAGGAGCAAGCGGTGCCGTTACAGGCATCTTATACGCCGCGATATTGTTCTATCCCGACATGGGATTGTATTTGTTCTTTATACCCATAGCGATCCCTGCATGGATATTCGGATTGCTTTATTTATTATATTCAATCTACGGCATGAAAAGCAGGAGAGGGAACATAGGGCATGATGCTCATTTTGGCGGCGCCATTGCCGGATACGCTCTCACGTTGGCCTTTGTGCCCACTTTAGTGCAAACCAGTTTGTGGATCGTGATCGTTCTGGCAGTTCCCATAGTATTGCTCTTTGTGTTACATAAACTCGGAAAAATTTAAATATTACTTTTATGAAAAAGATCATCACCTTAGCACTATTAATTACAAGTATTATGACAACAGCACAAAACCCATCTTTGCCTCCAACCGTCGATGTAACAGGAGAAGGTATCGTGCGCGTGGTCCCGGATCAAGTGACCATTTCGGTACGCGTAGAGAACACGGGAAAGGTCGCACAGGATGTAAAGAGGGAGAATGACCGGATCGTCAATGAGGTGCTATCCTCTTTACAGAAGCTAGGTATCCCCGAAAAGGATGTTCGAACACAATACATTCGATTGAACAAGAACTACGAATACAATACGAAGACTTATAACTATGCGGCCAATCAATCGATTGCCGTTACTTTACGCGATCTTTCTAAATACGAATCGTTGATGGATGCCCTGCTTTCTAGCGGAATCAATAACATTGATAATATATCCTTTGATGCCTCTAATCGCGATTCTTTGGAATCGCAAGCGCGCAAAAAAGCCGTGACAAACGCAAAACAAAAAGCTGAAGAATACGCCAGCGTTCTAAATCAGACAATTGGGAAGGCCGTGTCTATAAGCGAATATCGCATGGTTAACTCGCCTTCACCCATGTATAAGGCCATGGCTATGGACGCCGAAGCTGGGGGTCAACAGACCATGGCACCCGGGGAGATGGAAATTAGAACTACGGTAAACGTAAGTTTTCTGTTAGAATAATGCTATTCCTGGCCTAAGAGCGAAGCAATCTTTGCTTCCAATGCGGGCCCGCGAAGGTTCTTATCAATGATCACTCCGTTCTCATCTAATAAGAAGGTGGCGGGTATTGAGCGTACATTATAGGTTCGCGCGATAGGGTCATTCCAAAACATAAGATTGGATACGTGATACCAGTCCATGTTGTCATCTTTAATCGCTTGTATCCAACGATCTTTCTGACTGTCTTTATCGAGGGATACACTAATGATATTAAGCCCTTTATCGTGGTATTTGTTGTATACTTTTACCACATTCGGGTTTTCCATACGGCATGGTTTGCACCAAGAGGCCCAGAAATCGATAATAGTGTATTTCCCTAAGGCATCTTGCAGCGCCATGGTCTCACCGGAAGGTGTAGGAGCCGAAAAATCGGGAGCCTTCGAACCTATGTCGGCCTTTTTGGCATTGGCAATTACTGCCTTCAGGTCCTTGGTGACAGGCAATGCAGCGATCTTCGGGGACAGGTTGTCGACAAATTCGGCTGCTTCGGCTGCAGAGATCTCTTTTCGGGTAAGCATTTCAGAAATTAACATCACTGCAAACAATGAATTGCTGTTCTCTTGCGCGAATTGTTTTTTATACTCGCCCTCTTCATTCAGTAACGCGGCATTCTCTTGCTGAATGGATGCTATCGCAACATTGTCCTGTTCATTGCGCGCCTGTTTAAAACGCTCCATACTAGACTGCTTTCGTTTGTTAAAACTTCGAATCTGTTGGGCAAATGAACGGTACGCCTCGTTTTGCTTTCCTCCCGAAATGTAAGAAGAATTAATACTGTCCTTATAGATCGTTGCCTTCATGTCTTCATTTTCAGGAAAATAAACAACGGAAGCATTGGTGTTATCTACACGAAGATAGTTTACCGTAATGGCTTCACTTTTAGGATAGCTCGCCGAAAAATTTCCGTCGGTGATCGTAAGCGTATCGATCACTTTTGGCTGGTTGCGATCGACTTCATATACATAGATTTTGGTCCCGTCTGCAAATCCTTCGGCAGTTCCTTCCAAAGAAAAGGTGTTGGAGTCTGAAGCACAAGAAATTAAAATCAGTGTAACAAGTAATACAGTAAGTCGTCTCATAATTTTAAGAAAGTTTCGCACAAAAATAGCGACAAATTATTCTGAAAAAAAACCGAATCCTCAAATTATTGTTAATCCAATAATGGATTGGGGATAATTGTGTAATTTTATACGTTCAACAAATTGAAGATGAAGGCAAAGCAGGAAGCATTTCCGCTACATATTAAAATTAGTTTTAAAAAGCTTTTCGACCACTACCGTAGTGTTTTGGAATCTGATTCCAAATTTGGAAAGGATCGTGCACGTGAAGTTTTAAAGCTGGAAAAAGAGTATCCTGAATTGTCCGAAGGTTTCGACGAAGAAGCTGATCTGGCCGGGTATACCGAGCAGATCGATTTCTTATTGGCCGATATCTTTAACGAGGCACTCACCTTGAACGAGATCAAGGTGGCTACTACGCCATTTCAAACAGTGGTCTTTAAAGCCACCCAAAGGTATAAGAACATACTAAAGCAAGCAGGAAAAGACTTTACACCCGAGCTTGTTAATTTCGATGAGAAATATTTCTACATCATGGGATGTAGCATTATCCTAAATGCGTATTACGGCTATAAGATCGATTTTAAAAGACCCTTTTACTACAATATTCCCGATGCCGGTGGGACGGTTCGTAACTATCGTGTGATATACAACGGTGACTTTATGGATGTGGAAAAGACCGATAAGGCTGTAGAGATCACCCAGGAAGATGTGGATGAACTCATGGAGAACTTTGAGAATATCGAAATCTGGAAGGAAAAATTTCCCGAAGAAGGCTGGATATTCAAAGGGTTTGTGATCGCCAATCTGTTTGACGTTACGACCGATGTTTCCATATCCGATTTTAAATCGCATTTGTTACGACACGAATCGGAAGCCGGTGATCTGGGCAAGGATATGGAGACTATATTTAGAACCATTTTTAATCTGAAAGACCTTAAAATGGGCTTTTCAGATTTCAATGAAGAAGACGGTACCTTCGAACGGATTCTCTATAAGAATGTGAATAGTTACATATTGGACGATAAGGATAGCGAAGTATGTTCCGACGCTTTGTGCGATGCATCTTTCTATACGCTATTCAAGAAACACGAATTGTACTGTGTAACCAACACCCAAAAATACCATACACTGTATCCAAACAATGTGCTCTATAAAAAATTGTTGGATCAAAATATCAAAAGCGCATTGTTCGCCGCCATCGTAGATGAAGGCAAGGTGCTGGGCGTGCTGGAATTGGTGTCTCCCACCGTAAACGGTTTGAATACCATTAATGCGAATAAGCTTAAGGATGTTATGCCCTTCTTAATCGATTCGGTAGTGCGTTCTAAGGAGCAGGCAGAGAACGAGCTGGAGCTGGTGATCCAAGAGGAATGTACATCAATTCACAGTAGCGTCCATTGGAAATTTAAACGAGAAGCGAAGCGTTATCTAAGTAGTTTGGCCAAAGGGGAACCTTCTTATTTCAGAGAAATCGTTTTTAACGACGTCTATCCGCTCTACGGACAAATAGATGTTAAGGGTTCTTCCACCGCGAGAAACGATGCTACCAAAAAGGATTTAGTGCTTCAGCTAAATCATGTCCAAAAGATCATTGAGAAGATTCATGCTATTGAGAAACTTCCCATCTATGAACATATCGCCTTCAGAATTAATAAATATTTGGAAGATCTAAATGAAGAACTGCAAGTAGATAGTGAACGACAGGTACTTACGTTCCTTCGGAAAGAGATCATCCCATTATTTACACATTTAAGCAAGAAAAGCGAAACGCTCAAAGAGCTTATACAGAAATACCAAGATCTTATCGATACTGCAACAGGGTTGATCTATAAACACCGCAAGGATTATGATGATTCTGTCATGCTCATCAACAAACGAATGGCTTCTATTCTTGACAAAAAACAGATTGAAGCCCAGCAAATGTATCCGCATTATTTTGAACGTTTCAAAACAGACGGCGTAGAACACAACTTATATATTGGTGAAGCCATTACTAAGACCAAGAGTTTTAATAAGGTTTATCTGTATAATTTGAGACTGTGGCAATTACAGGTCATGTGTGAAATGGAAAATAACTACTATAAGCTCAAAGAACGCTTACCCGTTGCGATGGATGTGGCTTCCATGATATTGTCTTTCAACAGCTCGTTATCGCTTCGTTTCCGTATGGATGAAAAACGTTTTGATGTAGACGGCACCTACAATGCCCGCTATGAAGTGGTTAAAAAGCGTGTCGACAAAGCGTTCATTAAAGGAACCGAGGAGCGCATCACGCAAGCCGGTAAGATCACTATCGTTTATTCGCAAAAGGAAGATGAAGAAGAATATTTGAAATACATCAGTTTTCTCCAGGATCAAAAGAAATTAGATACCGATGTGGAGATTTTGGAATTGGAGGACTTGCAAGGTGTGACCGGGCTCAAAGCCATACGCGTTAGTGTCCTCTATGTAAATGAGACCAGTGATCAACAAAAGGAATATTATACCTACGACGACCTTATGTCCCAGATCAGTTCTTAAGCATTCGGGTCGACGATCTCTTTTACTTCTTCAATAGGAATATCTGCCACGCCAAAGGAGACACCAAAAGCAATAATGGAAATGATCGTTCCCACTACAAAAATCGTATACGTGAGACGGAGGATTCTATATTTCCTATCCAGCACTTTTCCTAAGAAGTAAAGATCCTTTGTGAGGGACGAATAGATGTAATCTCGGTCATTTAGTAATTCTCCGATGGCCCATTGGTATTGCTTTAACTCCATCTTGTGAAAATTTCCAAAGAAGGTAAGATTTACACTCTTGTTTTCCACGTCCTCTTTGGTAAATTCACCTCTGGTCACATTAGGTCGGGTGGCGATTACCGCTAGGATCATGGTGACGGCACTGGATACCACAAAGACCGCTGTGGGCCATATTAAGTAGGGATTGGTGTCGAATTTAGAGAAGAGATTTGCTAGGATCACCGAGATTACAATGGCGTTTACCGACAAGAGAATGTTAGCCTTCGTATCTGCGATGTCACTTAGTTTAATATGGTTTCGAAGCGCCGTCCTATAAAAGGTTTGAATACCCCGATCCGGACTCGCATCTTTGTATTTCATTTTGAGTTGTGCCTTGAGGTCCTCACGCTTTAGCCGTTTTTTGTCTTTTTTCCTGCTTTTTATAAGGTTTGCGAGATTATCCTCTTTTTGTTTCTGCCAATTTCGAAGGGCATAATCACTGTAAAATTGATGCTTTTCAATAAGTACCTTGATATTTTCATCGCGCCACTCGCGTGGTGAGAATTTTTGAATTCCTTGAGATTTGTATTCCTGTCGAAGGAACTCGCTGGCTTCCTCAAAATAATCCTTTCCAAAGTGCGAAGAATCAGCATCGCGTATCATTTCCTCCAAAGGTCCGTCCGGTGTTCCTTTAAATTTGGTCGCCATGATGCATTTATTTACGCCTTCTATAATTTCGGGATCTGCACCCTGCGATTCCAAAAATTCTGTAGCGATCTTTACACTCTCTTCTTCATGACCTTCACGAGTCACCGTATAGCCCGTATCGTGCAGTAATGCTGCCAATCTAAGCACTGTGGCATCTTTAACATTAATTTGTGAATCTTCAATAATTTCGTTTATACTTTTATAAACACGTTTGGAATGGGTGTAGTTGTGATATACAAATGTGTTAGGTAATTTCTCCTTAAATAGGTTAAGGACAAATTGATCTGCTGCCTCGACGATATCGCTCATAGTGTTGAATTAATCATCCAAATTACTAAAAAATAAATCGCTCATAAATTACATGAAGAAAATTAACATCATTATAACTTTTATAGGAGTTTCCTTCTTTTTTGGATGCGCTTCCTATGCACCTCAATATCGCAACACAAATACCAATCACGAACTTCCCACGGCAAAAAAAGAAGTGGATCACACCTTTTTTTTATTGGGTGATGCGGGCTTTGCCGAAGATCCTTCGGGTTCTATGGCATTGCGTTCCTTTCAGGAGCATCTCAAAGAAAATACTTCAAAAAATAGTCATGTGATCTTTTTAGGGAATAGCTTTTATCCATCGGGGATGTCTTCTGAAACACCTCCAAAAGCTTCTAATATTGACGCTCAGTTAAAGGCTATAGAGGGGCACGAAGGGAACGTGATGATCCTTCCGGGAGAATTGGACTGGCGCTCCAGTGTCGATGGTCTTGAATATGAAGAAGATTACCTGAAAGCGCGTTATGACGGGAAGGATATTCTGCAACCCAATAACGGTTGTCCTTTAGAGAGTATCGAGATCGGTGACGATATACAATTGATCGTCATAGATTCGCAATGGTATATCGAAAGCTGGGACGATCACCCGAAGATGAATGATAAGTGTGAGATCAAGACTCGCCGAAAATTCTTCATAGAAATTGAAGGGGAACTAAAAAAGAATAAAGGAAAGACCATCCTTTTTGCAACCCACCATCCACTCATTACCAACGGAAAGCATGGCGGTCGCTACACAGCTTTAAACCAAGTAGTACCAATTCCCGGTCTTGCTACGGTGATCACCCAAGTGCGAAGCCAAGGAGCAATCTCAAGACAAGACCGTTATAATGAAAGGTACAACGATCTTATGAGTCGGCTGAATGTAATGGCCAAAGACCACGATCAATTGGTCTTTATTTCAGGACACGACCAGTCGCTTCAGTATTCCGAAGATAAGAACACAAAACAGATCGTGTCGGGAGCAGCGGGCGATGCAACAGCGGCAGCGCTGGGACCTCATGGATTGTTTAGTTTTGGCGGACAAGGATTTGCGGTTGTGACCGTATTTAAGGACGGTTCTTCTCAGGCAACATTTTACAAAGCAGAAGAAGACGGCGGCGCGACGGTTCTCTTTCAGAAGGAGATCATTAAAGCACCTAAAAAATACGATACATCCGGACTGCCGGATTCGTTTCCGGCAACTGTGAAAGCTTCGGTCTATGACGATGCGCTGGTAGAGCGAACCGGGTTTTTTAAGACTGTCTGGGGAGATCATTACCGAAAAGTATACGGCACCGAAGTGACAGCTAAGGTTGTAGAAATAGACACTTTATATGGCGGATTGAAAGTGATCCGGGCAGGAGGAGGACACCAAACACGTTCTCTTCGGCTTCAGGATAAGGAAGGAAGAGATTATAATATGCGAGCCTTGAAGAAGAGTGCCGTACAATTCCTTCAAACTGTTATTGTGAAAGATAAAGAAGTGGAAGACGATTTTAAAGATACGCTGCCCGAAGATCTTATTCTGGATTTTTATACAGCAGCACATCCGTACGGGGCATTCACGATCCCAAAGCTCGCAGCAGCTGCCAACGTGTTTCATACCAACCCGAAGTTGTACTATGTTCCAAAACAAAAAGCCTTAGGGGAATTCAACGATGCCTACGGGGATGAACTTTACATGATCGTGGAACGACCGGACGAACCTTACGATGGTGCAATCTTTAATTATCCCGATGACATAGAGAGCACAGACGACCTCTTAGACAAGATTAGAAGCGATGAAGAGAATGTAGTCGATGAGAAGACCTATATTCGAGCGCGGGTATTCGATATGCTAATTGGAGATTGGGATCGTCACAATGACCAATGGCGCTGGGCAGAGTTTAAAGATCAGGATGGGAAAGATGTATTTGTTCCTATCCCAAGGGACCGGGATCAGGTCTATGCAAACTTCGATGGCGGACTGTTGGATGTGGTGCGTGCCTTATTCAGTACCTCTCGTCAGTTTCAAGTGTATGGTTCCGAACTGAAGCATACCAAATGGTTTAATGCGGCCGGAATTAAACTGGATAGAGCCTTGGTGGAGAACTACGGAAGAGAAGAGTGGTTGGCCCAAGCAACCTACGTACAGCAGAATGTTACCGATGCTGTCATCGATAAGGCCTTCAACGACCTTCCGAAGGAAGCGATGGATGAAACGGCCGAGGATATAAAGAATAAATTAAAGGGTCGGAGGGATAACATTGTAAAAATTGCCGGAGAGTACTACGATTACTTTTCAGAACTTCAAATTGTAACGGGAACCGACAAAGATGATCACTTTGAGATCACGCGCTTACCCAATGGAGAAACCAACGTAAAGGTTTTTAGAATAAAGGATGGTGAAAAAGGAGAAAAGATCGTAGACAGGACGTATACCGCACAGGACACTAAAGAACTATGGATCTACGGACTAGATGATGATGATGTGTTTGAAGTATCCGGAAACGGTAATAAACCTATTTTTATGCGAATTATAGGCGGTCAAAATAATGACACCTATAAGATAAAGAACGGGCGGGCGATAAAGGTATACGATCATAAAAGTCAGAAAAATACCATTGAAGAAAAAGGAGGTGCCGGTTTTCGTCTTACCGACAATTATAACTTTAATACCTATGAATATACCAAGCAGATCCAATCCACCAACTTATTCTTACCTTCCATAGGCGCCAATCCGGACGACGGTTTTAAGGTGGGGATTAGCAATGTATACACGGTGAATGGTTTTCAGCAGAATCCTTTTGCACAACAGCACCGCTTTGCTGCCGGTTATTATGTCGCTACGCAAAGTTTTGACGTGAGTTATGAAGGTGAGTTTGCAAATATCTTCGGAAGCTATAACTTCTTGATAGGCGCTCATTACAGGAATCCGAACTACGCAGTGAATTTCTTCGGCTTCGGAAATGAGACCATCAATCCCGAGTATGAAGATGAAGATATGTTCGATCTGGATTATAATAGGGTACGTCTTGGAGGGTACGGAGGACACTTCGGTATTCAGAAGGATTCTCCTTACGGCAGTCTGTATCGGTTTACAGCACGCTTCGATGGCTATGAAGTAGAGGATACCCCCGGCCGCTTTATAAGCATGTTCCCTGTAACCGAATTGGACGAGACTAAATATTTTGCTACTCTGGAAGCTACGTATGGTTATGAGAGCTATGACAATAAAGTGAATCCGTCCCGAGGAATGAAATTTGACCTCACAGTAGGAGGGACACAAGATGTCGAGGGATCCAACGATCTGTTTGGATACGTGAATCCGTATGTTGCGTTCTATAACGCCATCACCCAAGACCGAAAGTTGGTACTAAAGACCGTTGCACAAGGACAAGTACGTTTGGGAGATGATTTTGAATTCTATCAAGCAGCACAATTAGGCAGCGACACGGGGCTCCGGGGCTATCGCGATGAGCGCTTTACAGGTAAAACAGCAGCAGCGGGAAGTGTAGACCTACGGTATAGTTTTAACAGGTTCAAGACCGGATTGACACCGGTTCAAATAGGTATCTTTGGAGGCGCTGATGCAGGTCGTGTATGGCTTCCCAATGAGGATTCAGATGTATGGCACACAGATGTTGGCGGTGGTTTCTGGGTAAATGCAGCCGATATCTTAAGTGGGACCCTCAATGTATTTGCCGGAGATGAAGGGATACGTTTAACCTTTGGACTGGCCGTTTCAATGTAATTATTTTATGATCAAAAAAAGTGTATTCGTTCTATTAGTCATGGTACTATTCGGTTCGTGCGCCTCCTATGATGCGCTCTATCGTGAACCCGATAGGCAAGTGGTTTATCCTTCAGAAAAGAAGGTGGAAAAAACTTTCTATCTCATTGGTGACGCAGGACTTTCCCCAATGGACGGTATGAGCGACGCCCTTAAAACACTTCAAAACCTCATAAAGGATAAGGACACCGAAGGCGATTTTGCGATATATTTAGGTGATAATATCTATCCCGACGGAATGCCTCCACAAGATCAACCCATAGGGCGTAAGTGGGCCGAGAACCATTTGGATGCACAACTTAGAGCACTCGAAGATTTTAAGGGTGAGATTGTTTTTATACCGGGAAATCACGACTGGTATAACGATGGTCTCGCAGGGTTACGCCGTGAAGAACTCTATTTAGAATTCGCGTCGGGTAAAAATCTATTACGACCCTCAGGGGGCTGCCCTCTTGAAAGCATTGATCTGGGCGAGAACATTCAGTTGATCGTAATAGATACACAGTGGTATTTGGAGGACTGGAACACAGACCCTAGTATCAATGAGAATTGTGAGATAAAGACGCGAGAAAAGTTCTTTATAGAAGTGGAGACCGAATTGGAAAAGAATCAAGGTAAGACCATTCTTTTTGCAATGCATCATCCTATGTTTACCTACGGTGCCCATGGCGGACACTTCGCTTTAAAAAAACATTTGTATCCATTGCAAAAAAAGATACCAATGCCTATTCTCGCTTCATTGGTGGCGCAAATACGGTCGCAGGGAGGCGTTTCGGTGCAAGACCGTTATAACGAATTGTATAACAAATTAATGACGCGCTTGGCGACCATTTCAAAAAAGAGCAAGCGCCTTGTCTTTGCATCGGGTCACGAACACAGCATGCATCACATTGAGCAAGATGGGTTAATTCAGATCCAAACAGGCAACGGTGCTAAATCGAGTTTTGCAGATCTTGGACAATTTGGTGAATTTAGCTACGGCGGACAAGGATTTGCGGTTATGGATGTGTTTGAGGACGGATCGTCGTGGGTAAAATACTATGGTGTTGGAGATAATTACACCCCTGAGCTATTGTTCCAAAAGGAGATCATCGCTCCTCCAAAACCTTATGACATCAGCAGTTTGCCAAAATTGCCAAAAGATCTAAAAACAATAAGCGTACCTATCTACAAGCAAGACTCTATCAATGAGGCGCTATTCTTTAAAACCGTGTGGGGAAAAAAATATAAGGATGTGTACGCTCTCCCCGTTGAAGCTCCCATTGGTTACTTGGATACCCTCTTTGGAGGTGTTACCGTAATTGGTGAAAGCAGTAATAAGAATTTTAAAGCCTTGCGATTAGAAGATAAGGATGGGAACGAATACCGAATGCGTACCCTAAAGAAAAATGCGCTAAATTTTCTAACAAAAATAGATGTTTCCTTAGACCCTCAAAACGTAGAAGCCTCACAAGAGACCGATGCAAAGGAAGAGATATCGTTTCCCGATAATTTTGATAGTAACTTCTATACCGCTACCCACCCATACGCCCAAATGGCGATTCCTGTTTTGGCAGATGCGATCGAGATCTTTAATACAAAACCCAGGTTGTATTATATTCCCAAGCAGGAGCGTCTAGGTAATTACAACGAGAATTTTGGAAATGACCTGTACTATATTTCAATACAACCCAATGAGGATAGCGAGGGCCAACGCACCTTCGAATATCCGGACGATATCGAGACCACGGATGATATCCTTATTAAAATGCGCGCCCGTGCCGATCTCCGAGTGGATGAGCAAAATTATATAAAATCAAGATTATTCAATATGCTTATTGGCGATTGGGATCGTGAAAGCGATCACTGGCGTTGGGCCGAGTACTACAACAGGGACAGCCTTAATGTATTTGTACCCATCCCGAAGAATCAAGACGATGCTTTTTCCAGCTTTGAAGGGAGCATCCTCGATGTGGCAAAGTCTATCTTCGGAAGCAATAACCAGAAGCATATCTATAGTGAAGACATACGGGATTTGCAATACTTTAATGAAGAAGGGATCATTCTGGACAGAGCGCTTCTGAAGCGCTCGGGGAGAGCCCAATGGATCTTTTTGGCCGAAACAATGCAGAAAACGTTAACCGATTCGCTCATTGATGCGGCCTTTATGAGGGTTCCTGAAGAGGTACGTGAAGAATCCTTAAAAGAGATTATTGAAACCTTGAAAGCTCGAAGAGAGAACTTAGTGGACATAGCAGATCGTTACTATTCCTATTTGGCTACGCAGCAAACCATAGAAGGAAGTAATTATAACGACTATTTTGAGATCACAAGACTGCCGGAAGGGATGACCAATGTTAAAGTATATGCTAATTATAAGGATGCACGGAAGGAACCGGCCATCGATCGCACGTTCAGGGCCAAGGAGACACGTGAGATTTGGATCTATGGTTTGGATGGTAAAGATACGTTCGAAATACATGGCGACACAGACGGAGATCTGATCTTTGTCCGATTGATTGGAGGACAAGGGATCGACACTTATAAACTCATAGAAGGCGAAAATGCTAAGGTGTACGATCATGAAAGCAGAGAAAGTAATGTGGAAGTGCGAAAAGGGGGCAGTCTTCGATTTACCGATGTGTACAATCTGAATGTGTACGATTACCGGAAACAGATCACGCGCTCCAACGATTATGCTTCAGTCTTTGGCTACAATCCGGATGACGGCATGAATGCGGGTATACAATTCACATATCTGGTAAATAATTATCAACGAAATCCGTTCTCCCAAAAACACACGGCCCGAGCATCTTACTATTTTGACACTTCAAGTTTTGATGTAGAATACAATGCAGAATATGCTAATATTCAGAACGATAGAAATCTTAGTTTTGGCCTCTATTTTACCAGTCCAAACTATACGGTAAACTATTTCGGCTACGGAAATGAGACGCTTAATCCTGAAGAGGAATTAGGGATCGAGAACAATAGGGTCGAATTACAGACTATTGCTGCCAACATTGGTTTGCTTCGAAACTCTAATTTTGGTAGTTTCTTTAAACTTCAAACAAAAGTGGAAGCCATACGGCTTCACAGTCCGTTGCCCGCCTCACTTTCACCAAATGCGACTTTGATACAAGACGAAACTTCCTATTTCGGAACGCTGGAAGGACTTTATAACTATCGCAGCTACGACAATCCGTTGAACCCAACTAAAGGAATGATGTTCGATCTTTCGGCGGGAGCTACCGACAATTTAAAGGATTTAGACAGGATATTCGGATTTCTTAAAACCCGACTGGGTTTTTATAATGCTTTAACGAGAAACAAGAAGGTTGTTCTTAAAACGAATATTCAGGCAGGATTTAACTTCGATAACAATTTTGAATTTTATCAAGGTGTGACCTTAGGCGCTAATAACGGCTTACGGGGGTACCGGGAGGAACGGTTTACCGGAAAATCATCTTTAGTTGGAAGTGCCGATGTGCGGTATAGTTTCAACGAATTTAAAATAGAACTCATCCCCATTCAGGTGGGGGTCTATGGAGGAGCCGACCTTGGGAAGGTCTGGGTACCGGGCCATGAATCCGATAAATGGCACAATTCCTTAGGCGGCGGGTTATGGATCAATGGTTCGGGTGGCCTCAATGGATCTTTCAGTGCTTTTCATTCGGTGGAAGGGACGCGCTACGTGTTTGGCTTCGGCCTTACCTTTTAATAAATAATGTATAGCTATGATGCGATGTTGTATCCTTTTACTTTTTAGTATGATTCTTATCGCTTCCTGTACCACTTCAGGTACGGTGATCGATAGGAATGCTTCAGAAGTGTGGCAAGACGATAAGGATACCGTATCGGTAAAGGCGACATTCATTATAACCGGAAACGCGTCCGGCTTTAATAGTGATAAAGTATTATCAGCCATAAAAGAAACGATTGTTGCAACGCCTTCAGAAAAGCGTTACATCCTGTTTGTGGGAGACAATATACGTGGGGATAGCGAAGCTAAAATTAAAGAGAATCTGGATAAGCAAATTGCCGTATCAAAAGCCAGCAAAGCCAAAGCTTTCTTTGTTCCCGGTAAATACGAATGGGAATTCGATGGAACGAAAGGCTTGGAGGTTATGGAGGATTATTTGGAAAAAGCCCTTGAAACCGATGAGGTCCTAACACCCAATAATGGTTGTCCGCTGGAAAGTATCGAGATATCAGAGTCCATTCAACTTCTCGTCATGGACAGTCAGTGGTATCTGGAAAATTGGGACAAGCATCCGGGTATGAATGATAAGTGTGAGATCAAAACACGGGAGAAGCTGCTTTTAGAGATTGAAGGAGAATTAAAGGATCATGCCAATAAACTGGTGCTGTTTGCGATCCATCATCCGTTGTATACTAATGGTTTTTATGGGGGACGGTTTTCGGCTCGCGATCATCTGTTTCCGTTTCAAGGAAATATCCCGCTTCCGGGTGTGGGTACTTTAGTAGCACAAATTAGATCGCAAGGCGGACCCTCTATGCAGGATCGGTTTAACCTTCGGTATAGGGAGATGGTTGATGCCTTGCTTCCATTGCTCACGGAAAACGATCAACGTATCTTAGTGTTTTCGGGACACGAGAAAAACCTCCAGTATATAGAAAAAGGAGCCATACGCCAAATTATTTCAGGTGCCGGAAATGATACCAGACCTGTTGGGATTAGTGATAACGGATTATTTTCTCACGGAGGACAAGGGTTCACCGAAGTGGCAATTTTTGAAGATGGTAGTGCTTGGGCTACCTTCTTTGGTGTAAATGCCGAAGGGAAAGTTAGTGAACTCTTTCAGAAGAAGGTCATTACAGCACCTATCCCTCCAAAGCTGGATCATCTCCCCACAAATTTTCCTAAAACAATGAAAGCTTCGGTCTACGATCTGGATCTGGTAGATCGTTCCGATTTCTTTAAGTCGTTTTGGGGCAATCACTATCGCGCGGTGTATGGAACCAAGGTTGAAGCCAAGGTCGCGGTATTGGATACGCTTTACGGAGGGCTTACTATCGAGCGACCCGGAGGCGGACACCAAACAAAGTCGTTACGACTGTTGACCAAAGAAGGGAAAGAGTACAATATGCGTGCCTTGAAGAAAAGTGCCACTCAATTTCTAAAGAGTACTACGTTTAAGGGGATAGACGGAGAGAAGTATTTTTCTGAAACCGTTACCGAAGAACTGATCTTGGATTTCTATACAGCGGCACACCCCTATGCGGCATTTGCCATCCCAACGCTCGCTAAGGCGGCCGGAGTGTACTACACTACGCCTGAATTATTTTATGTACCGCAACAAAAAGCGCTAGGCAAATACAATGAGGAATACGGCGACCAACTATACATGATCGTTGAAAAACCCTCTGATGAGTACACTGACAAGAAGAATTTTGGCTATCCGGATGATGTTGAAAGTACCGATGATCTCTTAAATAAACTTAGAGAAGACGAAGATTATATTTTAGATGAAGAGGCCTACATTCGGGCACGTATCTTCGACATGCTTATAGGCGACTGGGACCGTCATAGCGACCAGTGGCGATGGGCCGTTTTTGAAAATGAAGGAGGCAAGACCGCTTTCGTTCCAATCCCTCGGGATCGAGATCAGGTATTTGCCAATTTTGATGGAAGTTTTTTGAATGTACTGCGCAAACTCATGGGAGGTGTCAATCAGCTTGGGGTTTATGGACCGGACATTCACGATGTGAAATGGTTTAATGTGGCGGGCTCCAAACTTGACAGAGCTTTGGTAAAACGCAGCGCCAGAGAAGTATGGCTAGAGCAGGCTAAAATCCTGCAGGCCGCCATCAACGAACAGATTGTCGATCAAGCCTTTAACGCACTTCCTAAAGAGGTGCAAGACAGTACCGTCGTCGAGATCAAATCCCATCTGCTGGCACGTAAGGACAATTTGGTCTCCATCGTTGATCGTTATTATTCTGCTTTCATTAGGTTTCAAATGATCACCGGAACCGACAAAGACGATTACTTTGAAATTACCCGACTCCCGAATGGGGTGACCCGTATTGTAGGATACAGGATCAAAGATGGGGAGAAAGGAGATTTGTTGTTCGATAGAACTTTTAATAGTCGGGAGACTGAAGAAATTTGGCTTTACGGTTTGGATGATGACGACGTATTTACGGTCACCGGAGAGGGAGATCATCCGGTATTGCTTCGCATTATCGGCGGGCAGGAAAAGGATCGCTACAACATACAGAACGGAAAAAGAATCAAGGTATACGATCGCCGGTCTATGGACCATGAGATCGTGAATAAAGGAGGAGCGCAATTTCGGTTTACAAACTTTTATGAAGCGAATTTGTACGATTACCAAAAGAAACCATCATCAGGGGGCAGCATAGGCTTATTTACAGGCTACAATCCCGATACCGGGCTCTCTGTAACAGCCCAATTCGAGAAGACCGTAAATCAATTTATTGCAAATCCGTACGGTCGAAAATTCAACCTAAGCGCCGAATACCACTTTTTGACCCAAGGATTAGATATTAAATTCGCCAAGCGGTATGCTGCGGCAGTGGGTTCATTCAACATGCTGCTACAAGGACGTGCAACATCCAAAAATTATACTCAAAACTTCTTTGGCTTCGGAAATGAGACCCGCAATGATGAAGAAACTTTAGGAATTGATTTCAACAGGGTAAACCTTAGTTGGTACGAAGGAGGAATTGGTCTCGAGACTGCTTCAGAGTACGGAAGTTTTTTTCAAATTGGTTTGAACCTTCAAGCGGTAGATGAAATTCGTAATGGGGTTAATTTCTTCGACCAGAACTTTTCCGAAGCATTTGGTGCACGCTCTTATTTCTTGAAACCCTCATTGACGTATCGCTATAAGAACTTTAACGATCTCTATTTTCCAACTAAAGGAATGCTGTTTCAAATTGAAGGGGGTGCCATTGAAGCATTGGATTCAGAAACTATAAGCGCTTTTGTAGATACCGGCATCACGTTTTACAATTCACTGTTAAGTAATAATAGGTTGGTGTTAAAGACCGAAGCAAAGAGCTATATCACTTTTGGAGATCGCCCTGAGTTCTATCAATCCGCTCAATTAGGGGCTGCACGCGGATTGCGATCGTATCGCAATCAAAGGTTTACGGGTGATAAAGACCTATTGGGAAGTGCAGATCTCTATTACAGTTTTGAAGAACTTAAGACCTTTCTCTTTCCATTGGCGATCAATGTTTTTGCGGGATACGACATAGGCAGGGTTTGGGTCTCAGGTGAAGATTCCCAACAATGGCACCAGTCGTATGGCGGCGGAGTGCTACTGAAATGGACCGATGCGATCTTGGGTAATGTAAGTGCATTCCATGGGGCTGAAGGTTTACGTATAGCCTATGGTTTCGGGCTTAGTTTTTAAGAGATAATTCGTAGAGATTTCCTCCCTCATATCCATTGCGTTCATCGGCTATATACAAAGTATTGGCATCCTTAAAACTCACGCTTTCCTTTTGTGATTTATGACCTATTTTTATCTTCTCCACAGTTCCTTCAAAGAAGCGATCTTCAGGGTAGTCCTTGAAGATAAACACTTTGTTATAGGTAAGAAGTGCTATAGTACCGTTTTTATGATCGATAGCTGCACCAGTCACATCACAATCTGAAGGATCCTTACAAGTTTGGAAAGAACTGATTAATTTGGCTTCAAAAGTACCGGCCTGCGCAGGAAGTTTATACAACTTTGTCGTGCCATCAAAACTAGCACTACGGTTTCTGGTAAACAAGTAAAAATGCGCATTAAAATAGATAAAAGCCTCTATGTCGAAGTTGCGCTCGCTCTTCTTTGGAGGAAATTCAGTTTGATCTTCCAAGGAGAATGCCGTCCTTGTGGCAGTGGTTCTGTCGTCTTGGATAGCAACAACATTTGGTACCGTGTAGATAGCTAGGTTTTGGCGCGCATTATTGTTATTGCCAAAATCACCTATATAAAGCGTTCCTTTTTCATCAGCCGCAAGATCTTCCCAGTCATGATTCTTGGCATTTTCGATCTTGATGGTTCTCTTAACGGCTTCTGTAGCGGGGTCGACACCAAAAACGGCACGCGCATTTCCTGCATCGGCCACCATCCAGACTAGCTCACTATCGGGAAGATATTCAATTCCGCTCACTTCATCCAACGCTAGGGGTAAGGAGGCAAGGATTTTTAGCTTTCCAAAGTCTTGACAGCTTATCGAAACACAAATAAAACAAAAGAGCAGAAACTTTTTCATAATAAAAAGTCTGCCCGAAGGCAGACTTTGTGGTTTTAGTAAAGGTTATGCTGTGGGATGCGTATCGTTTGTTTTCATAGACCAAGCATCTAGCATCCAACTAGTCTTTTCCAGATCGGCAATATACGATCCAATGAGGTCTATGGTTCCCTCATCGCCCGCAGCGTCTGCCTTTTCGATCACCTTTCGCATTTGCTGAATTATGGTGCCATGGTCATTAAGAAGGGTCTTCACCATTTGCACATCGTCGATGGTAGAAGAAGATTCTTTTAAATTGGATTTTTCTAAATAGTCTGAAAAATTACTCACAGGCTGAAACCGTAAGGTAAGAATACGTTCTGCGATCTCATCGATCTTGAGTTTAGCATCGTCGTACATTTCTTCAAACTTTATATGAAGATCAAAAAAGTTTTTTCCAACAACGTTCCAATGAAAATTTCGCAATTTTTGATAGTACACGTGGTAATCGGCTAATAAGATATTGAGTTCTTGTGCCGTTTTGGTGATTTTAGTCTTATCCAGGTTCAAGTAATTCATAGATTTTAATTTTTTGGTTCTTTCAAAAGTACGAGCAAAGCAAGGGAGTGCCAATTTTTGAGCGCTGTTTAATGTTTTTTTAACGCTGAAATTCTGCATTTTAAGAAATTGTAAAGAATACATTTTAATGAGGGTTATCCGGTAATCGCCAAGTATCTTTCTTGTAATTATTGTACCTTTGGCGCTTCAAATAGCTCCCAATCTATGAAACCCTATTTAACCTTGGCCATACAGGCTGCATTGGACGCAGGTGAAAAGATCTTAAGTGTGTATGAAACCGGTTTTGACATCGAGACCAAGGACGACAATTCACCACTAACTACCGCCGATACATTGGCCAACGATGCCATTATGCGCTACCTCAGGCAAACGGATATACCCATTATAAGTGAAGAGAACAAACGCATTGCTTATTCAGAACGAAAAAACTGGACACGCTGCTGGATCGTGGATCCGCTGGACGGAACGAAAGAGTTTATTAAACGGAATGGCGAATTTACGGTGAACATTGCCTTAATTGAGGATAATGCACCCCTATTGGGTGTTATTTATGTCCCGGTAAGCAAAATACTTTATTTTACGTCACAGGACGGTACCAAGGCATATAAGATCGAATTAGCTTCGGAAACGGTTTCCGTAGATGATATCTTCGCAAATGCTTCGGAAATACAACCCGATACAAAAGGGGGGTCTCCGGTAAGGATCGCAGGGAGTCGTTCTCATTTAAATGAGGATACCAAGGCATTTATTTCAGAAATAGAGAAAGAGAATTTGGTTGAAATCGTTTCTAAAGGAAGTTCTTTAAAATTTTGTTTGGTGGCTGAAGGGGCTGCCCATGTGTACCCGCGGTTTGCACCTACCATGGAATGGGATACGGCTGCAGGTCAGGCTATTTGTGAAGCAGTGAAGATCAAGGTTCTGGATAACGATACTCAAAAACCGTTGCGCTATAACAAGGAGAATTTATTGAATCCTTACTTTTTGGTAACTGCCTAATGAAAGACACATCCTATAAAAGGCACATCGCCAAGACCATCACTTGGCGTATTGTTGGAACCGTTGATACTATTCTGCTTTCTTGGTTGATCACGGGAGATCCTTTATTGGGGTTGCAAATTGGTCTAGCTGAGGTCATCACCAAAATGATCCTCTACTTTATCCATGAACGGGTTTGGTTTAGAGTGAACCTATCGAAGAATGGTAAGGTACTGGAAAGTAGAAAACGACACATAGCCAAGACATTCACATGGCGCGGTCTGGGGACTTTGGATACAATGATCATATCGTGGATCATTTCGGGGAATCCGTTTACCGGACTGAAAATTGGATTCGCAGAGTTGATCACAAAGATGATTTTATATTATCTTCACGAAAGAGTTTGGTATCGAACGGATTACGGATTAAAAGCACGCAAATACTAACAGCAATGAAGCATATCGTCCCGCATGATTTTTCAGTAAAAAAAGAACAAAGAAACCGCCTTAACGGTCACGGAAGCTTCTTGATATGGTTTACAGGCTTGTCCGGTTCCGGAAAATCTACAATAGCCAATGCCGTAGAAGCACAACTTCTAGAACGGGGCATTCATACCTATACCTTGGATGGCGATAATGTGCGAAAAGGACTCAATACCAACCTATCCTTTACACCCGAAGACCGTACCGAAAATATTCGAAGAATAGCAGAGGTTTCGCACCTGATGATCGATGCCGGATTGGTAGTATTGGCGGCGTTTGTATCGCCCTATGCAAAGGATCGAGAAGCAATCCAAAAGATCGTAGGATATACCAATTACATTGAAGTATTTGTCAATACACCCTTAGAAGAGTGTGAGCGCCGGGATGTAAAGGGTTTATATGCCAAAGCGCGGGCCGGCGAGATAAAGAATTTTACAGGGATAGATGCGCCATACGAAGCTCCGGTAGCACCCCATGTGCAGATAGACACCATGAAGGTTACGGTGGCGAATGCCGTAGAACAAATTTTAAAAGCGATAGAAAGTAAACTTAACATATAATGAGCAGGTATTATTTGAACTATTTGGACGAATTGGAGTCTGAAGCAATTTTTATATTACGCGAAGTATGGGCTCAATTTCAAAATCCGGTGATTCTATTCTCCGGAGGGAAGGATTCCATTGTAGTTACCCACTTGGCTAAGAAAGCCTTTTATCCGTCACGTATTCCATTCCCACTTATGCACGTGGATACCGGGCATAATTTTCCTGAAACCATTCGGTTTCGGGATGATCTCATCAATGAACTTGAGGCTCAATTGATTGTAGGTTCCGTACAGGAATCTATCGATCAGGGACGGGTAGCGGAAGAACGGGGTAAGAACGCTACCAGGAATGCCTTACAGATCACAACCTTGTTAGATGCTATAGAGATGCACAAGGTAGATTGTGCCATAGGGGGCGGAAGACGTGATGAAGAAAAAGCAAGAGCTAAAGAACGCTTTTTTTCGCATCGTGATGATTTTGGACAATGGGATCCTAAGAACCAACGACCCGAATTATGGAACCTGCTCAACGGAAAACATTTTGAAGGAGAGCACTTCAGAGCATTTCCAATAAGCAACTGGACCGAGATGGACGTGTGGAACTACATTCTTAGAGAAAACATCAAGATTCCATCGTTGTACTTTGCACATGAGCGCGAGGTAGTATGGCGAAGCAATTCTTGGATACCCGTATCCGAGCATTTGAAACTAGAGGATGGAGAAAAGGTTCTCACAAAGAAGATTCGTTTTAGAACTTTGGGTGACATCACCATAACAGGGGGCATTGAAAGTGAAGCAGACACACTGGAAAAGATCGTTACAGAAGTGGCTGCTATGAAGCAAACCGAACGAGGTAACCGAAGTGACGATAAGCGCAGTGAAACTGCCATGGAAGACAGAAAGCGACAAGGTTATTTTTAAGATAATTAGTAAAGAACCCAATATGAAAATTGATAATAATCAGCTACTACGATTTACGACGGCCGGAAGTGTGGACGACGGTAAGAGCACACTCATTGGTCGACTACTTTACGATAGTAAAGCCATTTTTGAGGATCAGTTGGCCGCTGTAGAAACGACTAGCAAGAAAAAAGGACACGCCGGAGTAGACCTGGCACTTTTTACAGACGGACTTAGAGATGAAAGAGAACAAGGGATTACAATAGATGTTGCCTACCGCTATTTTACCACGCCAAAGCGAAAATTCATTATCGCAGACACACCCGGGCACATTCAATATACCCGGAATATGGTTACCGGTGCATCTACTGCCAACGCCGCCCTCATTTTGATTGATGCAAGGAACGGAGTGATCGAACAAACAAAGCGACATGCATTTATTGCTTCCTTACTTCAAATACCTCACCTTATTGTGTGTATCAATAAAATGGATCTCGTTGATTATTCAGAGCAAGTATACAATGATATTATTATTCAGTTCGAGGAATTTTCATCAAAACTCTATACCAAGGATATTCAATTCCTGCCCATTAGTGCTTTAGATGGCGATAATGTGGTAAATCGCTCTACACGTATGGACTGGTACCAAGGGGCACCGCTGCTTCATACATTGGAACACATGCATATAAGCAGTGATATCAACAAAATTGATGCGCGCTTTCCGGTGCAAACGGTAATTAGACCACAACGCGACGAATTTATAGATTACAGAGGATACGCCGGTAGGGTAGCCAGCGGTATATTTAGACCCGGGGATGCGATCACCGTACTACCTTCAGGCTTCACTTCAAAAATCAAATCCATCGATACACTGGAGGGCACTCTGGAGGAAGCTTTCGCCCCTATGTCTGCCGCCATAACCTTAGAAGATGATATTGACGTAAGCAGAGGTGACATGATCGTCAAGACCAATAACAAACCAACACCTACGCAAGAGTTCGATGCCATGTTGTGTTGGCTTCATAATGATGCGGCAAGACCTCGCGCCAAATACACCATCTTACATACCTCGAACGAACAAAAAGCCATGATCAAAGAAGTTCTTTACAAGATTGATATCAATACCTATTCGCGTGAAGAAGAGAATAAGGAATTGGGCATGAACGACATTGCGCGTATCAAGGTTCGTACCACCAGACCTCTCATGATCGACGAGTACAGAGACAACAGGATAACAGGTAGCTTTATCCTGATAGATGATGCCACGCATGAAACCGTCGCCGCAGGAATGATACTGTAAGAGTTTCAGAATAGAATAGCGATAGTATAGCTATCGAGACCGTTTAAAATTGTACATGGGACAAGGAAAGAGCATTCTAAAGAACACATTGATCTATGCTATAGGGAACTTTGGTTCCAAGGCTCTTACATTTTTATTGCTTCCGTTATACTCCTTCTATCTTACCAAAGATGAATTTGGAACCTACGATCTTATCATCGTTTCTATAAATCTCCTTGCTCCCATCATTACCTTGCAAACCTCAGAAGCAATCTATCGCTGGCTGTTGGAGGCTAAAGATGATACCGGTAAGCAAGCAAGGATTATTTTCCACGGTTTGACCATAATAACAGCGATTGCAGCAGTCTTCTTTGTGGTCTATTATGTACTTACCTTTTTCATCGACTTCCGATACACCGGGTATTTTGCAGGCATGCTCCTACTAAGCTGCTACTTGCCCTTCCTTCAAAAGATTTTAAGAGGGTTGGGGAAAACAAAGGTGTTTGCAGCTTCGGGAATTCTATATACCGTATCATTTCTAGGGTGTACGATCCTTTTTCTAGCTGTATTGAAAATGGGATTGGAGAGTTTGCTCCTAGCATCTATTATCTCGGGATTGGTGACCATCACCTTTGTTATATATAATCTTTCGTGGAAAGGGGTGTTTTCTAACAATCGCTTCAATAAGTCCGAAATGCGCGAAATGATAGGCTACTCGCTACCGTTAGTGCCAAATGCGGTGAGTTGGTGGCTCATTAACGCTGCAGATAAATATTTGATCGTCCTCATCTTAAATATCCAAGCCAACGGTATCTACGCCGTATCTACCAGATTTCCGGCCGTGGTAACCCTGGTGAATTCTATCTTTCTGTTAGCGTGGCAGGATCACGGCATAAGTGTGAAGGAGGATAAAGAGAATACCGCTTTTTTTTCGAAACTTTTCGATAAGTTCATCACCTTAGAACTTACGCTGGTCATTTTCTTGATCTCTATTTCGTATTATTTGGTTCGGTATCTTATCGACCCGGTCTACTTGGAAGCATGGAAATATTTGCCATTTCTATTCATTGGTGTGGCTTTTCAAGCATTTGCATCTTACGTAGGCGTGGGATATCAACGCGCCAAACGTACCAAGCATATTTTCACAACATCGTTGGCCGGTGGGATCGTAAACATTGCAATTAGTTTGTTACTCTTAAAGCATATCGGTCTTTATGCGCCGGCAGTGGGAACATTTTTCAGTTTTTTAGTGATGTATATATTACGAAAGGTACAAACCGATCACTTCTTTAAAATTGAAGTTAATAACATAAAACTCGTTTCGCTAACTTGTGTAGCGATCGTATTTGCCTTTTTAACGCAGCTCACAAATTTTTATCTTGATCTCTTTTTAATCGGGAGTTCTTTGTTTGGATTGATATTCCTGAACAAAAAGCTGTTCCACGATCTGTTCTATCTTACAAAGAAGCAGTTGACAAACCTTAAAAATAATAATGGATGAAACAGAAAAAGGCGCTAGTGATCAATGAAGGTTTTAGTGATAATTTGGGGGATCAAGCAATTAGAGAGGCGATGATCGCCATGTTATCAGACCGTGATTTCGAGACCGAATTCCTTTACCTATCCAAACCTTCCGTACGATCTTTGCCTTCATACGCTTACTCAAAAGCTATCGTTAAAAAAAGAAAACGAAACTCGTTATGGAGTCAGATTAAAGGGGTGTTGTATGTTCAATATTGGTCTATAAAACATAAAAAACAAATTCAATCCATTCTTACAAAGCACTCTTTCGATCTCATTGTAATTGGAGGTGGACAACTTATAAATAGCGCAGGGACGAGGGCCCCCAGCGGATTTGCTATCGCAATTAATGCAGTGTCGTATCTCATCAAAAAACACACCAAGGCGCCCATCCACTTAATTGGTGTAGGGTTCTCAGGAAATTACAATAAATTGGAGCGAACGTTATATCAAAAAGGAATGGATCGCGTGGACAGCATCTATGTGCGTGACTCTTTTTCTAAAAAGATCTGCAAAGAAATTTTTAAACGAGATTCCATTGTGATTCCGGATGTTGCATTTTATACTTCGGAAAAGGTAACAGCTCCAAATAAAGTAAAAAAAGACCTAGCCTTAATAGGGATTACTAATTTTACTGAAGTGTTCAAAAAATATAACGATGATGCATCTTTCACTAAAGCAGATTACTTTGAAGCTTTGTATAAGGTTTCTAAAGAGTATCGCGCCAAATCATTGGAAGTGTTACTCTTTTACACTACATTAACTGATGCTTCCGAATGTAGAGAATTTCAAACCTTTGTAAAGAAAGAATATAATGTGCAACTCTCAATAGCGTCTATAGCTTCCTTACAAGATTTAAAACGGTATTTAGAAAGCGCATCGCATGTCTATTCTGCTCGCATGCATGCTCTTATTTTGGGAATAAAGGAACACTGTGAAGTACAGCCTTTTTTAATTTCACAAAAACTTCGTTCGTTTAATGAAGCATATATACAGCGCTCCGAACCTGTTTCAGAATATGGAAAAAGAATTGTCTCAAACCTAGAACCACTATTGGAATGAGAAAACCGGCAATAGTATCCATTATTCCTACACTGTATGAAGGCGGTGCTCAAAAGTTTGCGGCCGACCTTAGCTTCGGACTCTCCAAAGAATTCGATCATAGTTTTGCCTGTTACAATTCCAGCGAACACGAATATGATCATGCGGGTTGCGTTATCGATCTTAATATTCCCGAACGACAAGATATTTTTGGAAAGCTACGCAGACAGTGGCAACTATTACAGGCGTTTAAAAAACTAAAGCGTCAAACACGACCCGACGTATCTATAAGTCATTTACTTATGCCCAACATGCTCAATGTATGGAGCCAAAACAAGGAAGTAACCCTTTGTGTACTTCACGGTGAGTGGAGTGTGAGAACGGGGAGATCAAGATGGCTCGATCTGTTGGTAGGGAGATCGTATAGGAAAGCAGATTGTATTGTTTCTGTTTCGCATTATATAAAAGAGATGTTCGATGCGCAATACAAGCTACCCAATCGGCATCATGTCATTTATGCCGGTATCGACATTGGCTCGGTGATACAAAAGACCTTGGAGCCAAAACCTCTTGGACTTCCTGAAACCTATGTGGTATATGTGGCAGGATTCCGCCCGGTAAAGAATCACCTCCAACTCATTACACACCTGGAAGAATACCTGAAATCTAACCATAAACATCTGGTCCTTGTGGGTGATGGTCCGCTACGCCCCGAGATCGAGACGCTGATTAGAAGTAGGGGACTCACTTCCCACGTAGTGTTAATGGGCAATCTAACGAATCCGTATCCTGTGATCGCTAACGCTAAAGCCTCCCTGATGGTCTCTTCTTCCGAATCATTCAGCTTAGTGGTGGTTGAATCGATGGCATTAGGTGTTCCTGTGATTGCAACCGACTGTGGCGGACCTAGAGAAATACTCTTGCCGAATAGGAAACAAGAAGTGATACTTCCCTTTCAAAATGAAAACGGAGTCCTTATACCTAAACCTAACGAATGGACGAGCGATACCTTGCCAAGACAATTGGATATGCTTTTTTCGAAAGAAGAGGTATGGCAGCGTCTTTCAGAGAACGGAAAAGAACGGGCTAAGCATTTCAGTATGGAACGCAGTGAAAAGGCATACAGAAAATTGATCCATGATATAATCGCAAAACCAAGATCGATATAGTGCCGCAAACAAGAAAAATAGGGATATTTACGATGCCATTAGGGACCAACTATGGCGGAATTCTTCAGGCAATGGCGCTTATGGAGTTCTTAAAGGCGCAGGGATACGATCCGTTACTCCTGGATAGGAGGTATCCAAGTTCTATAGGGCTTCGCCTTCTGAAAACTGCGTTGGAACGGACAGCCTTTTTTGATTATAAAGGTGTGGGAGCCCGCAAAAAAGCGGCACTTGCCATCGAGCGATTCCTGAAAGAATTCATCCCTCAAAGAACGCGACCAATCTATACTGAAGCCCAATTGCAAAGAGTTGTCGATAAGGTGCTTTTACATGCGGTTATCGTTGGCAGTGATCAAGTGTGGCGCATGGAATACATGCAGACGATATGGAGGAATGCGTTTTTAAATTTCATTGATGATCCTTCGGTTAGGAAGATTGCTTACGCAGCTTCCTTCGGTACGGCACAATGGGAGCATCCTCAACATTCAAAAGAGATCACAAAATTGTTAGGTTCCTTTTCGGCGGTCTCGGTTCGGGAATCGAGCGGTATTCGTATGTGTTCCGAAAATTTTAAATGTAGCACTGCAACCCACGTTTTAGATCCAACCATGCTCGTGGATGAAACATACTATTTCCAATTCTTTGATAGGGATACTGAAGTAACACCCAACAAAGGGATCTTCACGTATGTGTTGGACGATGAAAATGATTGGGTTACCTTACTTTCTAAGGTAGAAAAGGAACGTAAGGAAAGTGTGTATAGGATGCGGGGATATACCGCTAACAGAGAAAAAGATGCCGGTGTACTTAAACCCACCCCGGGCGAATGGCTGAAGCATTTGTATAACGCCAACTTCGTTATTACCGATTCCTATCACGGCATGTTATTTTCCATTATATTTAAGAAGCAGTTTATTGCCATTGCAAATAAGAAACGAGGAGCTGAACGCTTCATTTCCTTACTAAAGGAACTGGGTCTCGAGGAACGACTGGTCAAAAGTCCCGCAGACATTGATTCGGGGATATGTGCTAGAGCTATCGATTATGCGACAGTGGATACGAAGCTTGCAACATGGCGGGAAGCGTCCAAAGACTTTCTATTACATTCATTGGATCATAAGCGTACGAAATGATATCGGTAGTCATTCCATTATACAATAAAGAGGCCTATATCGCAGAAGCGATCACGTCGGTATTGCAGCAATCGTACAGGGACTTCCAACTTATTGTCATCGATGACGGAAGCACAGATAGATCGTTGGAGGTCGCTTCGGGTTTTTTAGACAACCGACTTACATTGATCTCCATACCGAATCAAGGCGTTTCTGTAGCAAGAAACAAAGGTATCGGAGCAGCATCTTTTGAATGGATTGCCTTTCTCGATGCAGATGATTGGTGGGCACCCGATTTTCTGAAAGAAATAGTGAAGTGCATTGAAGCATATCCGCAGCACAAACTGTTCGCATCAGGCAGAAGCCACGTTTTTAGCGATCACGTTATGCGCTATGACAATCCGTATCTTCCTGAAGACGGTGAGGTAGCGATCCTTAATTACTTTAAGGTGATTAGTAAGTACCTGCCGCTTATCAACTCTTCTAATGCGGTGATTTCAAAAACGCACTTGCTCGCCTGCGGATGCTTCAAAGAGCAACAAAAGAAGCATGAGGATCACGATCTTTGGATTCGTCTTAGCAAAGGAGAAGATGTGGTCTTCAGTAATAGAAATCTGTCTTTCTATAGAAATTCCGGAAGTGGCGGAGCATCAAAGGCGTATTATCATCCTTCCGATTTCAAATTGTTCTTAAAGACCTTACTGAATACAAAGCAAGAACTTTCAGCAAAAGAAAAGACGTATTTTGTGAAGTATTGTAATCGTTTCGTGCTGCTTACCTATATTAAGAATTACGGCTCCTATACCAGAGCCCAAGATCGCGAAGTGTATAAAGTGGCTAAGAAATTGGTAACGGGGTGGCAAAAGCAACTGTTGTGGATGTTGTTTCTAGTCCCCTACAAAAGAACTTATCCATTCTTTAAACTTTTTAAAAAGCGCCATGGAAAATAAGGCGAATTTATTTATTGTTGGCGCTATGAAAGCGGGTACAACCTCCTTTATCGAGACGCTATCAACGCATCCGGAGATCTACGTGTCACCGGTAAAAGAACCGCACTATTTTGTAAAGGAATTGCCGCGGGAACTGTACCAAGACTCTCGCTTTTTTGACCTTGACAAATATTTGGACCATCAATTCCCCGAACCCCTTCACATTACCAAGATCAAAACCGAAGCACAATACGCGCGACTGTTTTCGTTGGCTCAAAAAGAAACTTACAAAGCCGAAGCCAGTACCGCCTATCTGCATGCGCCGGAAGCTGCCCGATTAATTCATGCATACAATGCAGAGGCACGCATTATTATGATATTGAGAGATCCGCTTAAACGTGCTTTTTCACATTACAAGATGAACCTTAGTCTTGGAAAGGAAAAAAGAACCTTCGAAAAAGCAATGCAAAATGATCTTGAGAAATATGACAATGACACATTACATTGGCATAGTTATCTGGGAATGAGTTGCTACGACCATGCTGTGAAACGGTTCGAGAAGTATTTCAGTCATATTCATATCATCCGTTTTGAGGATCTTATGAAACACCCTGAAAGCGTCTTCAGTGCCTTGGAAAACTTCTTAGGCATTGCACCGTTTACTAGAATTGCAACAGAACATAAGAATGAAAGTAAGGCGTTGCGGTTTCAAAAACTTTTTTATGTGCTGAAGCAATTTGGATTAAAGGATTATTTCTCCAAGATTTTTAGTGCTACCTTTAGACAATGGTTGTTTCGCAAGGTGACTAAGAATAAAAAGCAAGAAATGGTTTTAACAGAAACTACTACATTGAGGTTAGTGGAAGTATTTAAAAAAGAATCACAACAATGGTCCTCTTAGATATTTGTATTTGCACCATTATATTCCTGGTGGGTGTAAACCTTAAGAATTTCTTTTCCGGGTTTTCAAACATCGAAAAGCGATGGCTCACCGGCTTGTTCTTCTTCCATTTTTTTATTGCTGTAGTATTTCACTTTTACATTGCGACCAATGGTGGGGATGCCATTAAATACTGGATGCTACCCAAGAACGGTACGTTCGACGACGTGTGGTTTTTGGTCGTGAATCAGCGTGCTTCCAGTTTTATCTACTTTTTCAATTACTTCCCATCGAATGTACTGGACCTTAGTATGTTCACAGGAAATATGTTATATGCATTGGTGGGCTACACGGCTTTTATATATTGGTTCAAGATATTTAAATCGTTATTTCCCAACGGTGTTATTTTAAACGGTCTGACTTTGTTCAGGGTGCCTTTATTCCCCCTATTGTTGTTCCTTCCTAATTTACATTTCTGGTCATCGGGAATTGGAAAAGACGCTATTCTTTTTTTCTGCATCAGTATCTTTCTGTACGCATTATTGGATATTAAAAAACGCTTGGGACTAATGGGGGTGAGTATACTGTTGTCACTCCTCATAAGGCCGCACATCACACTGTTTCTATTATTGGCCTTTAGTTTGGGGTATTTGATCGACGGAAGATTGAAAGTGTACCAGAAAATAGCGGTATTCTTGGTTTTGGCTATTGGATTTGCCTCTATTTTTAACTATGTAGTACAATTTATCCAACTGGAAAGCCTGGAGGTAAGCAGTGTGGAGGAATTCGCAAGTACTCGGGTTTCTAATCTTAGTGAACAACGCACGGAGTCTGGGGTAGATATCTCTGCCTACCCCTTCCCATTGAAGGTGTTTACTTTTCTATACCGCCCATTGTTCTTCGATATTATTGGAGTTTTTGCCATCTTGTCTTCGTTCGAAAATGTAATACTGCTTCTTTTTACTGTGACTGTTTTGGTAAACAAACCTATCATTGCCTTCAGAAAGGGGAGCTATATTCTCAAAGGGGCCATCATTTTTTTTATCATGGGATCGGTCTCTTTTTCATTAATCCTTGGAAATCTGGGCATTATGCTTCGCCAAAAGAATATGTTTATTCCGGGGTTTCTTCTCTTCGGAATCTGGGTGCTTTATTATCGTAAATTACATAAGCTTCAAAGTGTATGAGAGTGCTACAGGTGATCAATAGTTTAGATACGGGCGGGGCAGAGAAGTTATTGCTGGAAACCATTCCTAAATATCGCAATAAGGGGATAACCATGGACTTGCTTTTGCTCAATGGAGCACCCCATCCTTTCTTGCAAGAGTTTAGAAAAGTTTGTGATGCAAAGGTAATTCTGCTGGGAATGGGATCTGTGTACAATCCTTGTTTAATTCTGAAACTGAAACGCTATCTAAAGAACTATGATGTAATACATGTTCATTTATTTCCGGCATTGTATTGGGTGGCTTTAGCGAAAATAGTAACTCGGTCTCAAACTCCGCTTATCTTTACAGAACACAATACAACAAACAAACGACGTAGCCATTTTTTACTCAAACATATTGACAAAGTAATATACCGCAAATACACCAAAATAATTACCATTGCTCCAGAGGTAGATCGATTGCTTAAGGCATATCTTGGTGGACTTGATTCAAAATTTCATCTAATCCCTAATGGCGTGGATGTTGAAAAGATTCATAGAACAGAACCTGCCAATCGAAATGAGTTTACCGCGGCACTTTCAACTCGCATTTTAGTACAAGTGGCCAGTTTTACCCCTCAAAAGGACCAGAAAACACTTATTGAGGCACTGCGACTCCTCAAGACGCCGGTGAAGTTACTTTTGGTCGGACAAGGACCTTTACAAACCGAATGCAAAGATTTGGTCAAGAAACTGAAGCTGCAGGAAAAGGTTCAATTTCTTGGGCAGCGAATGGATGTGCCGGCACTCTTAAAAATGGCCGATATTATCGTACTGTCTACCCATTATGAAGGTCTTTCTCTTTCAAGCATGGAAGCCTTGGCATCGGGAAAACCGTTTGTAGCTTCAAATGCTCCGGGCCTGGGCGGGGTGGTGGAAGGCGCAGGCGTCCTCTTTCCCACAGGAGACGCAGTGCAACTCGCCAGAGAAATAGAACAGTTGCTTTCAGATTCGAAGCATTATGACAGAATTGCGAATCTTGGTTTTGAAAGGGCAAAGCATTACTCACAAGAAAAAATGATCGAAAAACATAGAAACGTGTACAATCAATTATGCCAAAGCAAAAGCTAATTCGTATCACCACAGTGCCATTGTCGCTGGAGAAACTATTAGAAGGCCAACTTGCTTTCATGAGCGAACATTTCCAGGTGATCGCTGTTTCATCCGATAAGGAACGATTGGAACGGTATGGTAAAAAAGAAGGCGTGGCGGTGTTCCACTTGGAGCTTACACGAAAGATCACACCTTTCAAGGATCTGCGTGCGGTGTATAAACTTTATAGGTTTTTAAAAAAAGAGAAACCGCTCATTGTGCATACACACACGCCCAAAGCTGGTACCGTGGGTATGTTGGCTGCATGGTTGGCCAAAGTTCCGCTGCGACTTCATACGGTAGCCGGTCTACCTCTAATGGAAGCTTCGGGTTTTAAACGTTTTGTGCTCAACACCGTAGAAAAATGGACCTATGCTTGGGCGACACATGTGTACCCTAATTCGCATGGACTGTATGATTTTATTCTTTCTGAAAGGTTTACAAGGCCATACAAGCTGAAGGTACTTGGAAACGGTAGCTCCAATGGTATTGACCTTTCGTATTTCGATCCGAACCTCTTTCCGAAGCAATCGAACCTACTATGTAAGGAACAGTTGGGCATCCCGGAAACGAACACCGTTTTCCTTTTCGTGGGGCGAGTCGTTAAAGACAAAGGTATTACCGAATTGATAGATGCGTTCATACGGTTACATAAAGAGCATAACAGTTGTACATTATTGCTTGTAGGACCGCTCGAAGCAGAGTTAGACCCATTGCCGATGCAAACATCCCGGTATATAGAGAACCACCCCAATATTGTATCGGTGGGCTATCAGCAGGATGTGCGTCCTTATTTTGCTATTAGTGATCTCTTGGTATTCCCTAGCTACCGTGAAGGGTTTCCTAATGTAGTACTGCAGGCTAATGCAATGAGATTGCCGGCTATTGTGACTAATATCAACGGTTGTAATGAGATCATTACACACGGGTATAACGGAATCATAATTCCGGTGAAAGATACAGACAGTGTGTATCATGCCATGAAAAAGCTTAAAAACGATAAAGTACTGTACGATCAACTAACCTTACACGCTCGTAACGAGATTGTTGAGAAATACGACCGAAATGAAATTCGTAACGCTTTATTAACAGAATATCGTGCTCTTCAAGCAAAGCTTTAATACCTTTGCAACGTGTATAAGAACCTTGTTAAAGTAATATTGGATTGGGTAGTGGCATTGGCACTATTTTTAGTGTTAACTCCTGTGTTTCTTTTGCTTACGGTGCTTTTGGCATTCGTAAATGCAGGGAGTCCATTCTTTCTGCAAAAACGACCCGGATTGCATGAACGTCTTTTTACAATTGTGAAATTCAAGACCATGAATGATAAAATGGACTCAAATGGCCAATTATTACCCGATGAGAAGCGAATAACCGCTATTGGGAAAATAGTAAGAAAGACCTCTCTCGACGAGATCCCGCAATTAATCAACGTTATAAAAGGTGATATGAGTCTGGTAGGACCTAGACCCTTGTTGCCTCAATACATTCCATTGTACAACGATTTTCAACGATTACGTCACAACGTAAAACCGGGAATTACTGGGTACGCTCAAGTCAATGGCAGGAATGCGATAGGTTGGCACGATAAATTTAAGTTGGACGTGTACTATGTGCAAAATCAAAGTTTTGCCTTAGACTTAAAGATCCTTTTTCAAACTCTATTTAAAGTCATGGCTTCTGAAGGTATTAGCGATGGAAGAACGCAAACAGTAACTTATTTTACAGGAAATGACAATAAAGAATAGACTTATTATGGCTGTAGACAGGTCCGAGACTGCTTACGGATATTACCTTGTGGATCGGAGTTTCTTTAAAGCACAGCGTATATACAGCGCCAACCTGATGGTCTATGGCTTGTTGGAATCCTATATGTTCGAGGCGCCTCATGAAAAGGAGCATATCTTTCAATACCTTTTTCATTTAGATGACTGGTTTGGCAGATTTGATTTCGAGGTGTCATCAAGGAATCCGGCTCCTGAAGACCACTTTGTGTTCGAAAGGATCGAAGGGGCAATAGCCTACCCAAAAGACTTTGTTTCAAATTTAAAAAGAAACGCATGAGATATGCATTTGCAGGGGATCGACAGATCGCCGTGAACATTTTAAACTTGTTACTTGCAAAAGGACATAGACCCAAGGCTCTTTTAGTGACCAACGGAATACACGCCACACATAAACAGGAGCTGTGTTCCCTTGCCGGGCTTGATAAAGAAATGGTTTTTGAAGGAAAGGATTTTACCAATTCAGAGAATATTGAGAAGCTCAAAGCGCTTGCGCTTGACTATATTTTCGGAATTCATTTTCCATATATTATTCCTTCTGAAGTACTAACAATACCGCGTATTGGGTTTTTAAACCTACATCCTGCATATCTGCCGTACAACAAAGGATGGCATACGCCTTCCTGGGCCATTTTGGACGGCACACCCTATGGTGCAACACTGCATTTCATGTCCGTTGCATTGGACAAAGGGGATATTATTTATCAAGAAAAGTTGGAAGTGCTGCCTAATGATACGGCCAACTCACTGTATGAAAAGGTTCTTTTACTAGAAGAAAAAGTATTCCAAAAGGCATTACCGGAGCTGGAATCTTTGCGCCCGAATCGTGAAGGTCAAACCGAAAAGGGTTCGGCGCATACAAAAAAGGACCTGAAAGCAAAACAGGAACTGGAGCTGGACGAACCTACCACCGCAGGAGACCTTATTGATAGACTACGGGCTCTTACTACCAATACTTGGGAAGAAGCAGCTTATTTTAAAAAGGACGGCAAAAAATACAAAGTGCAAATAGTTATTCAAGAAACAGAAGAATGAAACCTGAAAAAATATGGCTTTCGTCTCCGCATATGGGGGGCAAGGAATTCGAATATGTGCAAGAAGCGTTTGCATCCAACTGGGTGGCTCCCTTGGGTCCCAATGTGAACGGATTTGAAGCATCCCTTGAAGCGTATCTCGGCCAAGGCAGTCATATTGCAGCCCTGAGTTCCGGTACAGCCGCGATCCACTTGGCGCTTATTCTTTTAGGTGTGGAGCGGGGCGACGAAGTGCTGTGTCAAAGCTTGACCTTCTCGGCTTCAGCGAACCCGATCGTCTATCAGGGTGCAACGCCCGTTTTTATAGATAGTGAACCGGATACCTGGAACATCTGCCCAAGTCATCTGGAAACGGCAATCAAGGATCGAATCGCAAAAGGCAAGAAACCCAAAGCGATCATAGCAGTACATCTCTACGGTATGCCTTTTAAAGTGAATGAAGTGATGGCAGTGGCCGAAAGGTATGAGATCCCCGTGATCGAGGATAGTGCCGAAGCGTTGGGAAGTAGCTATAACGGACAAAAATGCGGGACATTCGGTGCTATTGGAATCCTTTCCTTCAATGGTAATAAGATCATCACGACCTCCGGGGGTGGGGCATTGGTCTCAAAGAACGAAAAAATAAAGGAAAAAGCGATCTTTTTGGCCACACAGGCGAGGGATGAAGCACCGCACTACCAACACAGCGAGATAGGCTATAATTACCGACTTAGTAATATTTCGGCGGGGATCGGTCGCGGACAAATGGAAGTGTTGGACGAGCATGTGCAGTTACGCCGAAAGATGCATGACTTCTATAAATTAGTATTCGAGGACCGGGAGGGTATTTCAGTTTTTTCTGAACCTTCAGATATGCTGTTTTCTAATCATTGGCTTAGTTGCATCACAGTAGACGCTACTCGTGCCGGGATTTCTTCCGAAGCGATCCGGGAAGCCTTGGCTCAAGATAATATCGAATCCCGCACGCTTTGGAAACCTATGCACCTGCAACCTGTATATTGGGACGCACCCTATTATGGTGCAAAGATTTCTGAAACTCTTTTCCAACAGGGACTATGTCTTCCTTCGGGCTCGAATCTTACAGATACGGACCGTGAAAGGATATGTGCTGTTTTAGAAAAATGTAAGTAGATTATAGTTATATTTGTCTGACTCCCAGTCTTATTAAAACCTATGAAACAAATTTTCAAACAATTTTATATTGGGGACAATAAAATAAAACTCCTCGATCAACGGTATTTACCCCGCTGGATCGTTATAGCGATCGATACTTGTATTGGGATACTTTCATTGTTTTTAACCTTCTTTATTCTTCTGGGAACACCCATACAATTTTTGGAAGTGATCCCCGTACCATGGCAAGCCGGGGCCATCCTGGCAGTCAATGTGTTATTCTTTTTTGTCTATAAGACCTATTCGGGGATCATTCGGCACTCGACCTTTACCGACATTTTGAAATTGGCGTTCTCATCTTTCTCTACCATGCTGTCAGTGCTTATTTTTAACGGCATGCATGCCTTGGTTTCAGAAGAAGGTAAGGTATTCTTGACAACTTCTGTCTTGTTATACGGATTGCTTTCTTTTACATTAATGCTGCTCTTTCGGGTCGCTGTAAAGGAAAGCTATCAGTTCCTGCGAAGCTCTGCCAGCGGAAGCCTTAAAAAGCGGGTGGCGATTATCGGATTAGACGATCATACCATCTCGCTGGGGAAAGCCATCACCACCGAATCGCATCTGCCGTTTCAATTAATGGGGTTCATTACCGAGAAGCGAGATTCAAAACGTCTTAAAATTCTGGGGAAACCAATCATTCCTATTAAGAATAGTTTTGCCGAAACGCTTACACAACTTGATCTGGATGGTGTGATTATTATCAGTGGTGCCCTTCCGGGTAAAATAAAGAATGAGATCATTGAAGTGTGTATTGCTCATAACAAACAGGTATTTAACGTGCCTAATATGGAAACGTGGAATAAGAAAGAGGATATTCAAAATCAAATTCGCCCCATTGAGATCGAAGATCTCTTGGAACGTACACCCATCGAGATCGATAATGAGCTCATTAGGAACGATCTCTTCGGAAAGACGATCCTGGTCACAGGCGGAGCAGGTTCTATTGGAAGCGAGATCGTAAAGCAAGTAGCCGAATTCGAACCGGAACAGATCATCATATTGGATCAGGCCGAATCGGCATTGCATGAATTGGAGATCTACCTGCAACTCAATTATCCGAAGCTTAATTTTATTACCGAATTGGCAGACATTAGCAATATGTATCGCATGGGACTGCTGTTCTCTAAATACAGTTTTAACATCATCTATCATGCAGCAGCCTACAAACATGTGCCGCTTATAGAACGAAACCCGCATGAGGCGATCTATGTAAATATCCTAGGGACTGTAAACCTTTCCATTTTGGCGTTAAACCACGATATCGATAAGTTTGTGATGGTCTCTACAGATAAAGCGGTCAACCCAACCAATGTGATGGGGGCTTCCAAAAGAGCGGCAGAGATGTATGTACAATCCCTCCAGAATGAGAAAGGGGTCCGTACACGTTTTATCACGACCCGTTTCGGCAATGTGCTGGGCTCAAGCGGATCGGTCATTCCGCATTTCAGAAAACAGATTTCACAAGGAGGGCCGGTTACCGTAACCCATCGCGATATTATTCGTTATTTTATGACCATCCCCGAAGCCTGTCAGTTGGTATTGCAGGCGGGTACCATGGGCAACGGCGGGGAGATCTATGTGTTCGATATGGGGAAACCGGTGAAGATCCTGGACCTGGCAGAACGTATGATTCGTTTATCGGGTCTTGAGCCGTATGTGGATATCGATATCAAGATCACGGGATTGCGACCGGGTGAAAAATTGTTCGAAGAATTGTTGAACGATACATCTACCTCCATGCCTACACACCACCCAAAGATCATGATCACAAAGGTACCCGTGGTTCGCTTCGAAGAATTTAAGGCCCAGGTAAAACAAATTGTCAAAACCGCTACTAAACGTAAAGATGAAAAGGTGGTAAAACTCTTAAAGGAAATGGTACCGGAATTTAAGAGTGAAAATTCCCAATTTGAATCCTTGGATGGTCCTAAAGATGTTCAATTGCATAAAGTACCGTAACAGGGTGAAGGTTTCTAAAGTACGTTCTATTTATTACCTTATATTTGCATCATTAAGATACCGCATGAAAAAAGTAGTTTTACTCATTCTTTCCTTGGCAAGTCTCATGTCTTGCGCTACCAAGAAGCAAATTCTTTATTTTCAGGATGCCGAAACCATGGATCAGGCAGCGATCCAAGAGACATTTGAACCGATTATTGAACCCAACGATATTTTACATATTTCCATCTCTTCTATCGACAATGAGGTAGTAAAACCGTTCGAGCGTGTTACGGGTCTTGAGAACAATGTAGGGAACAGCAATCCGGGATTACAGGGGTATTTGGTGGATGCCGAAGGGATGATCCGGTTTCCGGTCTTGGGAGATGTTTCGGTGGCAGGGAAGACTCGGGGAGAAGTGCAAACAATTTTAAAGGAAAAGCTTTCAGAATATATAAAGGACGTGGTTGTGGATGTTCGTATCATGAATTTTAAGATCACCGTACTGGGCCAAGTGAACAATCCGGGGGTCTATGCGGTAAAGGATGAACGAATCACCTTGCCGGAAGCGATTGGATTGGCGGGTGATTTTACCTTGGACGGCAATAGAAATGAAGTGGTGATCATTCGTGAGAACGACGGAAAACGCATTGTAGGACGCGTGGACTTTACCCAAACCGACTTTTTTAACAGCCGCTTCTATTTTCTAAAACAGAATGATGTGGTCTATGTGGAGCCCTCTTTAAAAGGAGTAAAGAAATCCGGATTTCTGCCGGACATTCCGGCCTTGTTGTCGCTGGTAACTGTGGTGTTGAGCACCGTGATCATCTTAACTCGATAAGGAAGCTATATGAACACACCCATGAACAATTCCGAAGCAAAAGAAACATCCCTTAGAGAGCTGGTCGAAAAGTACCTGCGACACTGGTATTGGTTTGTATTAGGAGTGATCATAGCCTTGGCGTTGGCGTTTATCTACTTGCGATACACAACGCCTTCGTATGCAACGCATGCGACGGTGATTATCAAAGACGAACGCAGCGGTGGCGGTCCTTCGGAATTGGCGGCCTTTGCCGATCTTGGCGGATTCTTCTCAAAGTTCAATAACAGTAAGATCGAGAATGAATTGGCGATCTTCAATTCAAAACGCATCATATCCGATGTGGTTCGGGAACTGGACCTCAATATTACCTATCAGTCTTTGGGAACCGTGAAGGCTTCCGAACTCTACAAATACAAACCCTTTACGGTGCAGTATTTATCTTTCTCAGACAGTACCCGTACAAATCCGGTGCCTACACTTATTTTCGAAATTAAGTCCAGTACCCAATATGCTGTCGAAACGCAATCTGGGGCTATGCAGGGAACCCATACGTTTGGGGAGCGGGTCTCGTTACCCTTCGGAGACATTACCGTACTTCCTAATTTAGAGAATGTTTCTATTTTTGAAAGCTTTATCGATAAGCAGATATCTGTAACCTATCGCCCCGTTGAAGCAGTGGCTTTGGCGTACCAGCAGCGTATCACGGTCGCCAACGATATCAAGAACAGCAATGTGGTGAATGTGCGCTTGCAATCACCGGTTCCTGAAAAGGCCGAGGATTTTATCAACGAGCTTATTTTTCAGTACAACAAGGACGCGATCAACGACCAGAATCAGGTAGCACAAAAGACTTCCAATTTTATCGATTCCCGTCTCGAGATCATCACCCGCGAACTGGATTCCGTAGAACGAAACAAAGAACAATTTAAGAGTAGCAATCGCTTGACCGATATCGAGACCGAAGCACAGATCATTCTGCAAAATGCCAGCGAATACAACAACCGCCAGTCGGGGATCGCTACCCAACTCGAACTGGCGAACACCATGATCGACTATATGGAAAGCTCTTCCACCAACGATCTTTTGCCTTCCAATATTGGGTTGGACGGACAAGAAGTAGGGGAGGCAGTCAACAACTACAATCAGTTGATCCTGCAACGAAACAAATTGTTAAAGACTTCCACCGCCAAGAACCCTATTGTGGTGAATGTGAACAACCAGATCGAGCAGATACGCGAGAGCATACTTAGCAGTTTGAAGAATACCAGCAATGCGCTAAAGGTGTCCATGCGCGACCTCAATTATCAGGAAGCTGCGCTCAATTCTAAGATTGCACAAGTGCCTACAAAGGAAAAACTGTACAGAGGCATCGAGCGTCAGCAAACCATTAAAGAACAATTATACCTCTTTTTACTGCAGCAACGGGAAGAGGCTTCTATATCCTTGGCAGTCACGGCTCCCAAGGCCAAGATCGTGGACCTGGCATACAGCAGTAAGGCCCCGGTCGCTCCTAACCGACCGCTTATTTATATGGGCGCCTTATTGGCAGGCTTGTTGGTTCCTTTTATAGGAGTCTACGGAAGCTTCTTGCTGAACACAAAGGTGGCGAACCGTCGCGATGTGGAACGGGCACTTAAAGATACGCCTTTGATCGGGGAGATCCCTAAGCTGAAAAAGAGCGATGACGAACTCATTCAGCACAACGACCGTAGTATTCTGGCCGAATCTTTCCGCATTCTGCGTACCAACCTGCAATATTTGTTTGTGAGTAAGGAGAAGGGTACTGCGGAGACCAAGACCGTTTTTGTTACGTCAACCATTAAAGGAGAGGGAAAGACCTTTGTTGCTTTTAACTTGGCGCTTACGCTTGCCCTTACCGGGAAGAAAGTAGTATTGTTAGGGGCCGATATCAGAAATCCGCAGCTACACCGATACCTTCCTGAAGCATTTCGAAAGAACAAAGGACTTACCGAATACATTATAGACCCATCACTTACGGCCAAAGAATTGGCGTCGCAAAGTGAATACAATCCAAACCTCAGTATCGTGCTATCGGGGGTGATCCCTCCCAATCCTGCCGAATTGCTTATGCAGGAACGTACCACAAAGATATTTGATGAACTGAGTGCCGATTTCGACTATATTATTGTCGATACGGCACCTTCCATGTTGGTAACGGATACCATTCTTATCAATAAGATGGCCGATATCATGCTATATGTGGTGCGGGCGGGCTATACAGACAAACGACTGCTGGAGTTCCCTAAGGATGCCATGAACGATGGTCGCCTGTCCAACATGGCCGTGGTCCTTAACAATGTGACCATGAGCAATTTTGGCTACGGAAACAAATACGGGTATACGTATTCCAACGAAAAAAGATCCCTGCGCGATCGTATGTTGCGAAGGTAGTATAAACACTATGGATCTAAAACAACCCCACTCATGAAGTCTCACCTTATCGTGCTTTTTCTACTTTTGGGTGGTATAGGAATTGCTCAGGAACTTGATTACAACGGAAGCATCGAAGCGACCGGCGCTTTTTCGAACGAAGAGGAACTTCCATTCTGGTTTTACACCAATACGAATACAGCACTAAACGCTGAAACCAATATTTCAGGGACAGCGAGCTTTCAAGCGGTGTATTCCTTCGAGAATTCATCCATAGGAGCAGGCGTAGCCGCATTCTACCGGGATGGCGTTTCAGACGCGTTTCAGCGACGTGACATGTATGTTTCTTTTGAAAACTCCTTTTTAAAAGCCACGCTGGGTGCGAAAAAGAGAGAGGCCGCTCGCAACGGATTGTCAACAACTCATGAGAACTTTCTTTGGTCTCAGAATGCACGTCCGCTGCCGGGAATACGTCTGGAGGCTAACGACCCTATACGTTTGTCGAATACCTTTGCTTTGGATTGGGGCATTGCACACTATCAATTGAACGACGATCGCTACGTACAGGATACACGAGTTCATTACAAACGGCTGGGATTGATCACCTCGATTACCGAACGCAACACGATCACGGCACGTATCCAGCATGTCGCTCAGTGGGGTGGCACTTCCCCCGTCTATGGAGACTTTCCAGATGGATTAGATACTTTTTTCGATGTGTTCATAGCCAAAAAAAGAACCATTACGGTCAACGGTACCCAACTTAACAACGCAGTGGGCAATCATTTAGGAACCTATTACTTAGAATTCGAACGTAGTTTAGATAGGGGTACGTTTACGGTGTACCATGAGCATCCCTTTGAAGATGGTTCGGGAACACGATGGGCCAATTTTCCGGACGGTATTTGGGGAGTGATGTATACTACCAAAGCACAGGGATGGATTTCTTCGATACTCTATGAATATGTGGATACATCCGATCAAAGTGGGGATACCGGCGATAGTGCGGTTGACAATTATTTTACGAATAATTTATACCGAAGTGGCTGGAGCTATGATCAAACCACGATCGGTTTCCCTTTTATTATCTATGACCCCACCATCCCTGTTACCGAAACAACGTCGCCTTTGCGCAACAACAGGGTAAAAGTACATCACTTGGGGGTGGCGGGAGCTTATAAAAACTTTGATTGGATGATCAAGTCATCATACGCTACGCTTCTGGGAAACTATCGGGCACCTATCGATCCGCCGGTAAAGAATTGGTACAACAGTATTACACTTACGTATAATACACAAAGGTTTGGGTCTTTCATCCTTCAAGGCGGTTTAGATAGAAGCAATACACTTCCCACGGTAGTAGGAGGCGGACTCACATACCGGTATCGTTTTAGCTCCCAAAAGCCATGAGCAAACTGGTTCAGCTCTTAGTGACGCCGCAACAGGCAGCCGATACGGCCTACGTTTTGGAAGTAGGCCTTGAAAAGGCACAGCTTCGGAAAGGAGATATCTCCGATTGGCGCATTCGGAAACGTTCTATCGACGCCCGCCGAAAACCTATTAAGGTCAATCTCCAACTCGAATTCTGGTTGCAGAACGAAACTCGTGATGTCATGCCTGCCTTTCTTCCGAAGCAGGTACACAACGCTCGAAGCATTCACATTATTGGTGCAGGACCTGCCGGGCTCTATGCTGCGCTACGAGCGATCGAGGCTGGTTTGAAACCTGTTGTCTTCGAACGCGGAAAGGATGTGCGTGCCCGTAGACGTGACCTGGCTGCCATCAATAAGGACGAGATCGTAAACCCCGAATCCAATTATTGTTTTGGCGAAGGGGGCGCGGGAACCTATTCCGATGGAAAGCTGTACACGCGGTCTAAGAAAAGGGGGAATGTGCTTAAAGCAATGGAATGGTTCGTGCACTTTGGTGCCGACCCTGATATACTGGTGGATGCGCATCCGCATATTGGAACCAACAAATTGCCCAAGATCATTACCAACATGCGGGAAGCCATCATCGCAGCAGGGGGAGAGGTACACTTCGAAAGCAAACTCACCGATCTTGAGATCAAAGACGGAGCCGTTACGGCGATTCAGATCAACGATGCGCAACACATACCTTGCACCGATCTCATATTGGCGACAGGCCATTCGGCCCGGGATATCTTTTACCTGCTTCACGATAAGAAGATCACATTGGAAGCCAAACCCTTTGCGATTGGGGTACGCGTGGAGCACAGTCAGGAACTTATTGATACAATCCAATACCACGGAGAATCCGATAACCCGTATCTGCCACCGGCTTCGTATGCCTTGGTGGAACAGGTAGACGGTCTGGGCGTATACTCCTTCTGTATGTGCCCCGGCGGTATCATTGCGCCTTGTGCGACCCGGCAGGAGGAAGTAGTGACCAATGGATGGAGCCCCAGCAAACGCAACAACCCCTATGCCAATTCGGGTATCGTGGTGAGTGTGGAACCCAAAGACCTTCCAAACTACACGCCCGAAGATCCTTTTGTATGCCTAGATTTCCAGAAATTCGTAGAGCGTAGCTGCTGGGAGGCGGCAGGGCGTACGCAACATGTGCCTGCCCAACGCATGATCGACTTTATAGAAGGACGTGTATCTAAGGATTTTCCGAAGACTTCCTATCAGCCCGGGATTACGTCGGTAGACCTTAATGAGGTACTTCCCGCGCTTTTGACCAAACGATTAAAGAAGGCTTTTAGAGCTTTCGGTAAGAAGATGAAAGGGTATTACACCAACGAAGCAGTGCTGCATGCCCCGGAAAGCCGCACCTCGTCTCCTGTAAGCATTCCGCGAGACCCCGAGACCTTGGAGCATATTGCCGTACGTGGATTCTATCCCTGCGGGGAGGGAGCAGGATATGCAGGCGGGATCATTTCCGCCGCTATCGACGGTATTAACTGTGTGGATGCGATCGCCAAGAAATACACCACAGACTAAGTTCCTGATTTGAAAACAAAAAAGCCCCCGCAATGGCGGAGGCTTTCGTACGGTATGCTCAACAGCATACTATGTCTAAAGTGCTTCTTACTTGATCTCTACTTTCTCGGTAGCAACTGAATCAGTTACTTCAGTAGTAGTCTCAACAGCAGTTTCGGTAGCTTCTGCAGTTTCTGCTGCAGGAGTTTCCATAACCTCAGTAGTAGTTACTTCTTCTACTGCGTCTTCTGCTTTCTCTTCAGTAGTCTCACGACATGAAGAAAATGCTACTAATACCATTAATGCGAAAGCACTTAAAATTACGTTTTTCATTTGTTGAAAAAATTAGATGTTAAATTGAGCGCGAATGTAGATTATTTTTTGACACGAAAAACATTTTGTGAAAAAATATTTTAGACATCGTAAACAACTAAATACAAGCTAATTACAATAGGTGCATCTTCCAACGCTTCCGCAGGGCACCCTATTGACAGGGAAGCAAACAGAATCCGGCACTTTGTTCCGATCGCAGGGTGTAAAAGGTACCGTTTATTTCCTGTAAAAAATCAACGCCCAACACAGCCAATGGCTCACCGATCCCTTGCGGAAGGGTAGTAGGGGTGAGTTGCAGACTGCTTACAGTATCCTCACGCGATAGCTGTATGGGGGCTGCGATATGCCGCACCCATGCCGTGCTGTCAAAATCAAATTCCAAAATTCCGTAACGCAGCTGTACATGGGTCGCGCCGGACGGAAAGGGGATGACCCCAACATCCATCTGCGTGATCTGTGTACAAAAGCTCTCGGGATCGTATTGAATGTCGAAGGGAAGTACGGTATAGACATCGCATTGGGGTGTAAAGGTATGCGTATGTAAGAGATGTTTTCCGTAGGGATCCTGCAATCCTTCACCCACACGCCGTTCGCCGCGTCTGTGTACGGTGTCGAGTTTTTTTAACGCACTGAAGAGCGTCATAAGCCGTCGGTGCAAGTATTTGAAATGATGTTCGGGAAAGAATCCCTCCAATCCGCGACGGAAGGCCTTCAGCAACGCAGAACAGTGTCCAAATTCACTGGAGTTTTCAAGCACCCGCTTCATCTTGGGGTCATTCTTGATGCGTTCGCTGGTGAAGCCGCCCCCTTTTATTCGTGCCGGCGCCTCGTTCCCTTTTTTCGTGTTGATCTTGTCAACATAAAAATTAATACCCCCTAGGGTACCTACCAATGTGATAATTCCTTTTTGTCGTGCCATGATCTCGTTTTTAGAGGGGCAACCGATCAACTTCGAGGTATGTATATAAACGCTAGTAAGTTAGGTTTAGTATAAAGTAGGAATACGGCTACGTTATAGCATACCTATAGCGTACCTATAGCGTTCTTATAGCGTAGTCATAGCGTAGTTACTTCATGGATATCCTAACGAGGAGCGCACTACAACTCTTGTATACGGGCAGTATACCGGCAGTATGATGGCAGGATCCTCGTGGGTATTACTTCCCGATACAGAAATTTGCAAAGATATTCCCCAACAGATCGTCATTGGTGATCTCGCCCGTGATCTCCCCAAAGTGATACAACGCCTGCCTGATGTCGATGGCAAGCAGGTCCCCGCTTAGATTACTGTTCAGTCCTTCTTGTACTTTCAGGATCTCTTCCAAGGCTTTCAGCAGGGCATCGTAGTGGCGGGTATTGGTGACTATGGTCTCATTGTTCCGCAAGACGCCTGAATTCACAAACGCAAGTAAGCGATGCTTCAATTCCTCTACGCCTTCACCTGTTTTTGCAGAAAGGAGGAGGGGGTGCGTCCCTTCCACAGCGCTCAAACGGTCCTGTAGGTGTGCTTTTTCAGTTTCGGTGAGGGTATCTGTTTTGTTCGCTATCACCACTAAGGGCTTCTGCGGAAACCGGTTTTTTACTTTTTCCAGTTCTTGCTGAATGGCACCAAGGTCACGCAGTGCTTCCGGATGTGCGGCTTGTCGGGTAGCATCCGAAGCTGACAAACCAAGTTGCAGGTGAGACGCATCAAACAAGTACACGACGACATGGGCTTGTTCCATTTTCTGAAAGGTCTTTTGGATCCCCAACCCTTCAATGACATCTTGGGTCTCGCGTATTCCGGCCGTATCAATGAACCGAAACCCGATACCGCCAATGTTTATCTCATCTTCTATGGTGTCTCGAGTGGTACCGGCAATGTCACTTACGATGGCGCGCTCTTCGTTCAGTAGGGCATTGAGTAGGGTCGATTTGCCCACATTGGGTTCGCCTACAATAGCTACAGGGATCCCGTTCTTTAATACATTCCCTGTCGCAAACGAATCAATAAGGCGCTTAAGGACGTGAGTGATCTTGCTTATGAGTTGCTGAAAGGCTTCTCGGTTGGCAAATTCTACGTCTTCTTCGGCAAAATCCAACTCCAGCTCGATGAGCGACGCAAAATTGAGCAGTTCTTCCCGAAGCTTTAGTATCTCGTTCGAAAAACCGCCTCGCATTTGGGAAATGGCGAGTTGGTGGGAGGCTTCAGAATCACTGGCGATAAGATCGGCAACGGCTTCCGCCTGACTCAGGTCCATCTTTCCGTGTAAAAAGGCTCGTAAGGTGAATTCGCCCGCTGTAGCCATCCGACAACCCTTCCGAAGACATAATTGCAGGATCTCTTGCTGAATGTAATGACTTCCGTGACAGGAGAATTCTACCACATCTTCACCGGTGTAACTATTGGGGTTTTTAAAGAGGGTGGCCAGCACCTCGTCGATCATACGTTCCCCGTCTTTAATGTGTCCGAGATGCACGGTATGGGTTTTCTGCTTGGACAGCACTTTGTCTGAAACCGAATGGAATACCTCGGAAGCAATAGCAATGGCTTGTGCTCCCGATAACCGAATCACGGCGATGGCACCCGCACCCGAAGGCGTGGCTAAGGCAACAATGGTATCTGAGTACGTCATGGGCATGTCCCGCAAAGGGATTGTTTTTGGCAAAAGTACAAAGTATCTTTTAGTTGGTGCTACCTTTTTCTAAAAGCGGCACCTTGCCGGATTCTGTAACAATTTGTAAATTTCTGCTACCAATACAATAAACAAGACCATGGAAGAGCAAAAACCCGATAACGGAATGAAACATCTTTGGATCCCCTTACTGATATTTGTAGGGGTGGCCGTTGCTGCATTTTTCCTCACGACATGGGTCATTAGTTTATTTTAATCACCTTAAATACCAATCAAAATGGAAGTCATCAACCACACCCACAAACGAACCGATACCAACCTTCTGGTCATCACCCACCTTTCTCAGCTTTTGGGCTACCTTATCGGTTTCGGAAGCTTGATCGTCCCGCTTATTATCTGGCTCTCTTCTAAAGACAAGGTGGAAGGCATGGACCTGCACGGAAAATCCGTCGTGAACTTCCAACTAAGTATATTATTGTATATCATCATCAGCATTCCGGCTATTCTCTTATTGGGACTTGGTATCTTAATGCTTATTGGTATCGCTATCATAGGGTTTGTACTGCCTATTGTGAACGCAATCAAAGCCAGTAACGGCCAAGCACCCAGCTACTTTATGACCATTCGGTTTATTTCTTAATTGAGGGTACTGTCATAGGTTCAGACTTAACGATATAGGTATCCTGCGCGTAATTCGTATGATTAATTATTCGTACATTCGGTATTGAACACTAGGGTCGTTAAGATCGGAACTACCATTGTATGGGGTCATCTCGTTTCAATTCTGTCAGATATATCGTGTGGGGGGTCGCCCTCATGAACGTTCTCATTCATCTTGCCGTGCATGCGAATCTGGAATACCACAGGGATGAGTTGCTTTATTTCGCTTTGGGAAATCACCCGGCCTTCGGTTATGCTACTGTACCTCCTTTAATTGGCTGGATCGCATGGGTTATGCAAAGTTTCTTTGGCCATGGCCTCTTTGCCGTAAAATTATTTCCGGCACTGCTGAGCGGGGCACTAATTCTGGTGACCGACCGTATAACGATCTCGTTTGGGGGCAAAGGATACGCGCGGGTACTTACGGCAGTTGCCATTTTGTGCCTACCTGTTGGATTACGGGCCTTTCATCTATTTCAGCCTGTACCCATCGATCTGTTCCTATGGACACTTCTATGCTACATGGTCATTCGATATGTAGAAACAACGAAAGACCGCTATTTGTATCTCGCCGGTTTGGTTACAGGCATTGCATTGCTAAACAAATACTTAATCCTCCTACTACTTCTGGCGCTCAGTATCGGACTACTGTGTTCGCCTCACCGAATCGTGTTTAAAAGAAAAGCGTTGTATCTAAGTGCTGGGATTACGTTCTTGCTCATACTGCCCAATATGTTGTGGCAATGGGATCATGATTTTCCGGTGTTGGGACATATGGCTGCCTTACAGGAAAATCAACTGGTATATGTAGATCGCATAGGTTTCGTAATGGAGCAGTTGTTGCTCACATTTTCGGTGTGTTTTCTAGTAGTGGCAGGGTGGGTATTTCTAGCAAAGCAACGGCAATATCGCTTTCTTGCCATCACTGCAACCTTGGTCTTCTTGGTACTTTTGGCACTTCAAGGCAAAAGCTATTATACGATAGGTGTGTATCCTTTCCTTGTAGCCGCCGGCAGTGTAGCGGTAGCCCGCACCGTTTACAACGTACTATTCCGGGTGATGATACCGTTGGTCGTCGTCGGACTGACACTGCCTGCTTTACCTATCGGGGTACCTGTTTACAAAGAGGATGGTCTAATCGCATATTTTAAACGACTCGAGACCGAATATGGACTGGAGATCGGTCGGCGTTTTGAAGATGGCACTGTGCACGCCTTACCACAAGATTATGCAGACCAGCTTGGGTGGGAGGAACTTACAGCGATTACTTCTAAGGCGTATCATGCATTGCCGGACAAAGATAAGGTGGTGATCTATGCTGAAAATTACGGTCAGGCCGGAGCCATCGCTGTCATTGGTAAGCGATATGGGTTACCCGAACCTATTAGCTTTCACGAAAGTTTTTTTTATTGGAAACCGGATGTCCTTTCTAAGGACGTTGAATACTTCATATATATAAATGACGAGCTGGGAACCGACGTGGAAGCTGCATTCGACAAGATCGAAGTGGCCGGAAGAATTACCAATGTGAATGCGCGTGAATTTGGTACCACGGTCTATGTATGCAGTGAACCTATCATTCCGGTGCGTGTACTATGGGAGAAAGCGCTTGAAATGCGAACAGACCCCTTTTAAGACAACGCATAATCAATCGGTAGCGGATCGTAAGATGATATCACGGGTGCCCTGCCAAACCCCTTGCGCATCCTTAATGAGCTTGATAGTTGAAGGGTAACCTCCGTCACGTTCGGTAAGAGGGGGTAGCGTTTTTGGCAGTAAGGGATCGCCCTGAAATTGTGTAGCATTCAACCAATATTCCGGGATGCTATCATGGGCGACGGTAAGATGCATATGTGCCGGCTCCGAACGGGAAGGATAAGCCTCCGGACGAATGGTTTCAAACCGATACGCTCCTTCTGCATTAGTGCGTACCCAAGCGCGCAAATACCCGTGTCGTTGTCCATTTCCGGTCTCATCTCCGCGTTTCGGATAGATACCCTCGGCATTGGTATGATAGGCATAGACTAATACGTTAGAAGCAGGCGTCTTCCCGTCCGGCAAGTACACGGTCCCGCTCAGCACCAGCGGTTCCCCGGGCTCCGATGCATCGGCGATCCGGGTAGACCAACTTAGGTCCTTGGGAGCATCCATGGCACCACACCATTCACAATCGGGTAGGGCAGACCGGGATTGTGACACGGTTGGGGTCGAATCCGTTTGGGCTTTGCTGCCGCTTTCTGCACAGCCAAAACAACAACATAGGAGGAGCAGGAAGGAGTAGTATTTCATAATATGTGGATAAGTACCGTTACAGTGTAACGCTTTGCATCAAATTAATATTGTTGTAAGTAACTTAGGTATAGCTTTTTACTGTTGTTTAGTGCCAATTTCCGTGAGTCCGTGTTGTATGATCGTGAACTCCTCCCGGCACTGCGCAACAAGGCCATTGAAATCTGCTTCCGATTCCGGGAGATTGGATAAGGATTCTTTACAGGCGTTTAGCAAGGTTCCTAAACGGTTGGCTTCAATATAGAAAAAAGACATGGTGCTTTTGTGAATAAGCCCCGAAAGACCTTCCGCATCCTTGGCGGCAACGCTTTTCTCGAAATCTTGGTGATACGTCTCGAATGCATCCAACGTGCTTAACACGAACTTCTTGATATATTCGGGTCGGTTATTTGCCATCTTTACATACTTGTCTATGGTAAAACTAGGGGTATCCGAAGGGTGGTCAGCGATTCGGGGAGCATCGGATTTCTTTTTTGGCTGTGTAGGACGCTTGGAAAGTACAGCTTTTGATTTCTTCTTCTTAGAATGTGGTGTTCGTTGCACACTATATTGTAACAATTTCTCCAAGAGTTCATTTGGTTCAAAAGGTTTAGGAAGATAATCATCAATACCTGCTTCTGCCAATCGATCGGAAACCTCACCCACGGACGATGCCGAGAATGCAATGATCACGGGCTGCTTTTTTGAGGGATCGGAGCGAAGGGTGGTAGCCACTTGATACCCGTCCATTTTCGGCATTTGAAGATCCAGCAATACAAGATCAAAGGAATCCTCGCTTAGCAACTCCAACGCTTTCGTTCCACTGTGTGCTTTTTTAAACGGTACATTCCATTGTGAGAGGTATTGGGAAGCGATAAAGATATTGTCGGGGTTATCATCCACAACCAAAACATGTATGCCTTTCAATGCGCGTTTATCGATCTTGGTGATATCCTTCTTCTGAGGTAAGGAGGTTTTCTTACTCTCGGTATACCAGATAGAAAAATGAAAACAGGAACCTTCACCTAAGGTGCTTTTTACTTCCATCGTACTGCCGTGGAGTTCTAATAATTTCTGACTTATGGTGAGACCCAATCCCGTACCTCCAAATTCTACACTTACATCATAACTCGCTTGGGAGAATTCTTGAAAAATAGCTTCCAACTTTTCGGGAGGGATTCCCATACCGGTATCGGTGACCGAAAAATGCAGCTGTCGCTCTTCTCCTCGTCGTTTCACGGTCGTTACTTCCAAGGTTATCTTACCTGTTTTAGTAAACTTTATGGCATTTCCTATTAGGTTGGTGAGTATCTGATTCAGTTTTACAGGATCACCCAACAAATATTTTGGCACCCCTTTGGCAATGGTGACCTCCAGCTGAATGCCTTTGGCGCGTGCTTTAACTGAAAAAGTTTCATGTAAGATCGCCAATCGTTCTTCCAAATTGAAAGGTATCTGTTCCAGCTGTACTTTCTTTGCTTCAATTTTACTTAGATCGAGAAGATTATTAACCAGACTTAATAAGTTTTCTGATGAATGCAGCAGTAATCGGGCATATTCTTTTTGGTTCTCATTTAACGGTGTTTCATGCAAAAGATGACCTATTCCCAATATGGTATTAAGCGGCGTGCGGATCTCATGACTTATGGTAGCCAGGAACTCGGCTTTTGCTTTTATATCGGCTTCAGCCGCGCGTTTGGCGTGAAGTAGCTCCTGCTCATACCTCCAACGATCGGAAATGTCCAGAACAGTCGCCTGATACTTGGCAGGCTCACCTTCCTTAGATGGGAGCTCTCGGGCATTGATTAAAGCGTGAAAGATACTCTTGTCCTTCCGAACCACATCGAAGTACACTTCGTTGATAAACCCCTGCATTTTGATAAGGGGAAAGAAGTGGGTTTCAAAGAAGATTTGCCCTCCTATTCTAAAAAGACTTGTTAAAGTTTGCTTCTGTAAGAGCTCTTCTCGCTTATATCCCAACCAAGTAAGCATGGTTTGATTGATGGCATAGATGGTACCATCTTTAAAGAACGTAATCGAACCACAGGGCGCATTATCATAGAGCTCCAAAGCGATAATGTGTGCTTCGGAAAAGGTTGCATTTTGTGGCTCATCTTCTTCCATAGGCTCAGTTTTCCAAAAACTCCTTTATTGCGTCCACGGTTTCTTCCGGGGCGCTAAGATTGGGACAGTGTCCCGTGGCACTAAGAATTTTTAAAGAACTGTTAGGGATGGCTTCTGCCACGTATGTACCCACTTCCACGGGAGCGATCACATCCTGTGAGCATTGTAGTACAAGCGTAGGAATTTGCAGTCTTTTTAGGTCCTTTCGGTTATCGGATAAGAAAGTAGCACGAGCAAAGTTCTTGGCGATCTCAGGATCGGTTTGACAGAAGCTATTGCTTAATTCTTTTCCAAGCTCGGGTCGCTCCGGATTTCCCATGATCACAGGCGCCATGGTGGTTGACCACCCTAAATAATTAGTATCTAAGGTATCCAACAGCTCCTCTATGGCGTCTTCATCAAAGCCTCCTACATAGTTGTCATCATTAATGTAGCGGGGAGAAGGCCCCACCAATACCAAACGGGCAAAGAGGTCCGGGCGCTTATTGGCAGCCAGTACGCCTATCATACTGCTTACAGAATGCCCTACAAAGACCACTTCAGTCAATTTTAATCCTTCACAGATGGCGATCACATCATCCGCATAGGCCTCAAGAGAACTGTACTTGTTAGGATCGTAAACCGAAACATCCGATTTTCCCGCACCTATATAATCAAAAAGTACGGTCTTATAACCTTTTTCAAAATGTGGAGAAACAAAACGCCACATATTCTGATCACAGCCATATCCGTGTGCGAAAAGCATGGGCTGTGAACCCTTGCCACCGGTATGAATGTTGAATCGCCGAATGAGATCAGTTGTTGGTTGGTACGTCATGAGGTTTGTTGTTAGGTCTATTAAAAATACAACAAACCAATGATATAATGTTAAAAAAGTGAAAATTCGCTACAAAATCAGTCTCCTAACGATGTTGGTCTACTAGTATGATGTTACCGTCGGGATCTTTAAAAACAATACTCCCCGGCCCTGATGTAGAGGTGTCTACTTCACGCTCCAGCGAAATTCCTTGCGCTTGCATGTGTTTTTGAATGTCACGAACATCATCGAACTCCGGCAATGGCTGTGCGTTGGTGTCCCAACCCGGATTAAAGGTAAGAAGGTTGCCTTCAAACATTCCCTCAAACAACCCGATAAGGGAAGTGCCTTGTTTCATGATAAGGTAATTTTGCTCAAGACCGCCTGCAAAGACGGCAAAGCCCAGACCTTCATAAAATTCTTTGGATATCTTGAGGTCCTTCACACTCAAACTAATGGAAAAAGCACCTAAGGTCATATGGTTTCTTTTATAGATTCGTAAGCAGTAAAGGTACACATTCGTTACTAAGTTCAGTAATGGGAGCTCGTTGAATAATCTGGTCTGAGCCTGTCGAAGACTCCTGCCTCATCATAAGCTTCCAAACACATATTCAACGAACGCCCTTCGGTGCAGCCATATTCACCAAGGGTAAACTGCTAGTCAGTCCGTTCCGAAGCGATCAGCGCCAGTAGAATGTCCAATTCTGTAAGTAGCGGCAGGTAATGTGAGGACTCGGCACTGATCCCGGTAAGTATAAAAGAATAGGCTTTATTCTCAAACAGCCGACTTTGTAGTAGCGGCAAATTGCTGAAGGGTTCTTTTTCTGAAGGCATTTTTAAATAGGTCGCAGTTACATCAGTCTGATCGAAAATGGTTCGGATACTCCCTTGCTCGCTGCCAAGCAACTGCCGTACGCTTTCACGTTGTTGCCGAAGGTCTGCTTCCTGAATACGCAGGGTTTCCAGCACCGATTCCCACGAGGTAAGATGTAACCGGAGTTCGTCATTGGAGATGACATTCAAACTCCCCGAATTGATGATCTCATCAAGCAGGGAATTGTTCGGATTGTAAGCGATCTCAAAGGCAAAAGCATCATAGAGAAGTTTTGATATTCGGGCTTCTTGGGGGGTTTGTGTGGTATCCTCAAGCAACACCAGCAGTGTCTTGGCACTTTCATAACTGCGTCTGTTAACCTCGATAAGAGTCTGAAGCTTCAGCTTACTGGCTTCAAATTCGCTTTCCAAACCCTTGAGATAGGTTTGTTCTTTTTCACGAATACTGCGTCGTTCATTGGCATTGTTGATGCTTAATGCAATAAGAATACCAATCACCACTAGGACGATCTCACCAACGGCATACAACATATACTTTCCGAAGCGGTGTTCGGTAAGGAGATTCCTGCGAATGTTTCGGAAGAATTTTAGCATGGGATCGTCTGTCCTTGGTAGGGGCTAAGATACATAATAAACTTAATAACAGTTAGAGACTGCAGTAACGGCTACCTACGCAGGATTTTCTCGATGGGCTTACCGCGTGCCAGTTCATCCACTAGTTTATCCAGATAACGGATCTTTTGCATGAGTTCGTCTTCAATGTCTTCTACGCGCTGTCCGCAGATCACTCCGGTGATCTTTACAACATTAGGGTTGATCTCCGGTGCTTCCTCGAAGAACGTCTCAAAGTCGGTACGGGCATCCAATTGGTGTTGCAACCCTTTTTGGCTATAACCTGTCAACCACTTGATAATGGTATCGACCTCTTCTTTGGTGTAGCCCTTGCTTTCGGCCTTATAGATGTAATGCGGATACACGCTGGAAAAGGGAGTTGTAAAGAGTCTGTGCTTCACCATGACGCTCAAGATAAGGATATAACAAGATACGGATTTCCCTTGTGCGTTGGTAAGGTCAGTGCAATTTTAATATCGGGTTAGAAGCTGTGGTGTGCGCTAATTTGCAACTGACCTTTTTGCCAGTTGGTGGTGGTCTGTTGCATCCAGCCCAACTGAAATCGGAGGTTGGGTTTGAGTACATACCCTAATCCCAAGTAGGTTCGGTTTCGGTCAAAATAACCCACACTGCGCCCGTCCCCAATTTGGCGCTCTCCGTTGATAAAAAGCTCATTGTAAAAGGCAAAATAGTAGGTGTTTTTCACCAGTTCGTTGGCGTTGAATGGTATGTTCACAAACAAATTGTACCGATAGCGGGTTCTGAAATCCTGATCCTCCACCCAGCGCTGTTCATAACGAAAGCGGTGGGTCACGAGCAATCGTTTCAAAATGGTATTGGAAAGGAGCGCTTCTTGATACACACGATGTTCGATCACGAGCGCATCGCTGTCTGTGCCATAGGCACCGGAACTGATGTTCCCATAGCCCAGTGTAAATTTGACGCCCAGATCCTTAGGAGTATAGGTAACACCGGAACGCAATAATAACTGCTCTCTGTCACCCAATCCGCGCCAGTCCCGGTATTGAAAGTCGCCCTGAAGCCCCCAATCAGATTCCCCGAAAGAAGTATTGAAAAAATACATATACCAAGCACCCAACTGATCCTCATCGGGACCTTGGGCATGGGTTTGCGTATAACATAAGAGGCAAAGTACAGGAAATAGAAAGATTCTTTTTAAGAGAGTAGGGTATGCGTTTTGCGTCATGAAGGTGTGTGTTTTATAAATTAGGAAGCGTTTTTCTTTTTCGGATTTCAAAATACGAATTTCTTAGGACAGGGAAAAGGGAATTGAAAGTGGAATCTGTAGTGATGGTGGTGAGAAAGACAGATAAGTTCCATTGTAAATATAGGAGTTAACGGTCTTGTATATGGCTCGTAGCGTGTTAATTAGCGATTATTTTTCGGTTAAGCACGAGCCGAATTTTTTAATTTTCTTATTACCTTTTTTTTCTCAATAAGCCAAATTAAAAAATTTGGCGGACTTGCAAATATGCCTTAACTACGATTAATAAACTGCACAGCTATGAGCTATATACGTCTTAAGTTTGAATCTCACTAAATTAATATTGTAATCAGAAAGAACAAAAGAGAGGATTAAGATATACGTAGAAGCTCTGTACTTCGTCAACAATGATAATCCCCTCTCTTTTACTACTTCAACCACGTTCAGTTCTATGAGGCCGGACCTCGTTTTCAAGTTGTTGTGCTTAAGGTAGTATGTTCTTTCATAAATCAGTTCTTATGAATAAATATAAAGAAACTTTTGGAGTTGATATCAGCAAGGATGTCTTTGATGTCTATGGCAGCGTTTGCGGTCATTCCCAATTCAAGAATGAAGCTTCGGGGTTTAAGCAATTTCTAAAGTCACTGTCGCAAAACAGTCTTGTTGTTATGGAAGCTACGGGCTATTACCACTATCGACTTGCACAGTTCCTTTACAAGAACGGTATTAGCGTATCGGTAGTAAACCCATTATCTGTCAAGCGTTTTGTTCAGATGAAACTGGCCAAGGTAAAGACAGATAAGAGTGATGCCCAAGCTATCTGTGATTATGCTCTGTCAAACCAACCTCCACTCTACAATGCCCTTACCGATGTACAGGCAGAGTGCTTACAGCTCTTTAGATTAATGGATAGTTATCTAAAGAAGCGTACGGCCACCAAGAACAAGCTTCACGGCGAAGAAGCCTTGGGGATCCCCTCCAGGTACGCTTACAGATCCCTAAAGCGCGACCTTAAACATTTGAATATGGAAGTGAAAGGTATTGAAGATCGCCTGCTGGAGCTTGTAAAACAGGAGCAACAACAACAATTAACCTTATTGACCGGCATACCAGGCATAGGTATCAAGACTGCATTGTTCTTGGTTGTTATAACTGATGGGTTCTCTAAATTCGAGAAAGCTTCACAACTGTGCAGCTATGTAGGGATCACACCAACGATACGGGAATCTGGCAGTAGTGTAAGGGGCAGAAGCAGGATCAGCAAAGTAGGTAATAAAAAGCTACGAAACCTTTTATTCCTATGTGCATTCAATGCCTGCAAGCACAACCGGGGATGTAGAATGCTTTATGAGCGCATTGTAGCAAAGGGAAAGAGCAAGAAATTAGCATTGATCGCTGTGGCCAATAAACTTTTAAAACAAGCTTTTGCTATAGCTACATCAGGATTGCCGTACGATGAAAATTATGTGTCTGTTTTGGCAAGGGGATGAGACAAAACAAGGATAAATTTAATGGCCAAAATCTAAATTATAGCGTATTGGCCCAGGCACAATATGTTTCAAATTTAATGCAGAAAAGAGTTGGTTTTTACCTCAGTTCTTTGTTGCCAGTAGTACTTTTTTAAAATGGTAAATCATCATATTCTTCATCCGATACATTATTCAGTTCAGATTCTTCATTATTTTTTCCGTCATTGACAATAAACGTTGCTCTTGCAAAAAGCTCATCATAAGTCAGGATTTCAATATTCCTTGAATTTCGTCTGTAAAGTTCAAATGTCTTTTTCTTTATTAAGTCAGTTTTTGTAGAACCTGAAAATTGATTAGAATTACCAATTATTAAAATTGTTTTTGGGTCAAATGTCTTTTGTTCAATTTTATTTCCTTCTCCGTCAAACTGTTCTGTTTGTGATTTTATTTTCCATTCTGCTTTTTGAGCAAGGATTTGTGAAACAGCATAGGTCAAATCCTTTGACAATCTCCAAGATTCAGAACGATTTTTGTCTTTTTCGAATAGAGCTGTATCTGGCCTTTTTAACTCAACCAAAACAGTGAAATTTTTATCGGCAAGTAGATAGTCCGATTTCACTTCATTTTTTCCATCGAGGTCAGTTGATGAAACCGAAGCTTCTCTTTGAAGGATGCTCAAAAATCTGTAGTCAAGTCCATATCCGAAAATCCAAGAATTTTGTTTGAAGAATAATTGCCATTCTGGTTCAGTAACGTCCTTTTCAAGAAGTTCACTAAATAACTCCAAACCTTCTTTTCGTCCAGATAGAATATTCAAGTCTTCTTTTGTCAAAACATTATTACGTAAAGTCTCTAAAACAGATTCTCTTTTTTCTTTTTCTAAATCTGATAATTTGTCAACTATATCAGCCAATTCTTTATCAACAAGAACTTTACTTGGATCTGGTTTTGTTAAGTTTAGAAGTATTTTTCTGTTTGGTAATGTTCCTTCTTCAATTACAAAACGTTCTTTGTTTGAAAAATCTAAAAACTTTAAGTCGCTTAAAAATTTTAATAAAGCAGTAAATTCTTCTTGACTAAATGAAAAAGCTGTTTCTTGAATAGGTGTTGTTATTCCTGTTTCTTGATTTTCCGTAAACTTTTGTAAAGTAAATTCTAATAGGTTGGTGTCTTTTATTGAGTAAACAATTGCACTGACTTGATATTTGTCTTCAAAAATTCCAGTTTCTCGTAGTACAATTTCTCCTTTTACTTCAGCAAACTCATTGATGGTTTCCTTTTTGAAAACTTTCTTTACGAATCGTTTTTCATTGGTAAAAATGCTTCTAAATTTCAAATAAGGAAATGATTTGCTTACGTAAATCCGAGATGGACTTCGCATTTTAAAGTATTCTAATTCCTTTTTTAAATTTCTTCGCATTCAAGGTCGGTATTACTGGCAACACCGGCTATCATTAATTTTTTTCCTAAACCAAAAAAGGCTGCTTTCGCAACCTTTTCTGTTTAATTGTTTAACATCACCGGCATCACCAGCATGGTCACCTGCTCGCCTTCGTCCAGGCCGTCCACAGGGGTGAGGATCCCCGCCCGGTTGGGCAGCGACATGGCCAGTGAGACTTCGTCACTGGTAAGGTTGTTGAGCATTTCGGTAAGGAAACGGGAGTTGAACCCTATTTGCATATCGTCTCCTTGATAGTCACAGGTGAGGCGCTCTTCGGCCTTGTTGCTGTAATCGATATCTTCGGCAGAGATGTTCAGTTCGGCGCCTGCGATCTTTAAACGTATTTGGTGCGTGGTCTTGTTCGAGAAGATGGACACCCGCCGTACCGAGTTAAGGAATTGGTTGCGGTCTATGGTGAGTCTGTTCGGGTTCTCCTTAGGGATCACCGCTTCGTAGTTAGGATATTTCCCGTCTATAAGGCGGCAGATCATCTGGGTGCCGTCAAAAGAGAACTTGGCGTTGCTCTCGTTGTATTCGATCACCACTTCGTCCTCGCTTCCGGCTAAGATGCCTTTTAAAAGGTTAAGTGGCTTCTTCGGCATGATGAATTCGGCAGTTTGTGAGGCCGAAACATCTTCGCGTGTATATTTTACCAATTTGTGTGCGTCGGTTGCAACAAAGGTGAGCCCTTCCGTAGAGAACTGAAAGAACACCCCGCTCATCACCGGACGCAGATCGTCGTTTCCGCTGGCAAAGATGGTCTTGCTGATGGCCGTGGCCAGTATATCGCCTTGTACCACAGTGCTAGAGGGGTCCTTTAAGGCCACCGCATTCGGGAATTCTTCGCCATTGGCATAGGCCAATGCGTATTTCCCGTGGTTGGAACTTATTTCCACGGTGCTGTTGTCTTCTATGGTAAAGGTGAGTGGTTGCTCCGGAAAGGTTTTTAGCGTATCCAATAAGAGCCGGGCAGGGATACATACCTTGCCTTTCTCGTTGCTTTCTACATCCAGTTTGGAGGAAATGGTCGTCTCCAGATCCGATGCCGATACCACTAAGGTGCTTCCGTCCAGATCGAACAGGAAGTTATCTAAAATAGGCAGCGTGTTGTTATTGTTGATAATGCCCCCTAATACTTGTAATTGCTTTAATAAATACGAACTCGATACAATAAATTTCATCTACGTTAAATTTCTATCTGTTAGTTTCCGTGTGTCATCTTGCGCCGCTGTTCTTAGCGCACTGGCCGTGATGCATCCCTACAAATATATTTCAATTGGGACGTATAAGAAAACTAACTTATTAACAACTAACGGGCGTATTTTCGCTTCCGAAGATAGGAGAATACCACACCGAATAGTGCCAGCAAAACCAATGGTAGCAAGACATTAACGAGTTGCCATTGGCCGCGCTGCTCGGCGGTGCGTTGCGGATCGAGGAAGGGTACCGCAATTTCCTTGGTTCGAATGTTTATAAGTCCGCTGTCATCCAGCAAATAATTCACCGTATTGAGCAAGAATTCTTTATTTCCGTAGAAGGCATTCGTCATTTTGTCGAAGCCTAGTTCCAGCGGCCGATTGCGGTCCAGCTGATTCACAATCACGTCACCGTCACTTATCACCACCATCTTGGCAGGGACGCTTTGCGTCTTATCTTCGGAAAGTTGAAAAGGTTTTATTCTGTTCGTAAATGCCGAAGGAAAGCTGCCTTCAAGTAGTACCGCCAGCGGGGTTTCACCTGCGGTATATTCTGAAGGGTCCGGGCCTTCGTTCACTACCTGAAGGTTCTTCGGGATCTCCTTGTCATAATCGATTTCCGCAGGCAATCCTACGATCTTGGTGATAGGGGACGAGGAGAGTAGTACGGTCTTTTCCAAACGGCTTGGTAACGTATCGATGGCACTGGCATACGAGAACTTTACGGCTTCGATATTGCTGGTGATGGGGTGGTCGCTGCCACTGGCGCTCAACGGATTGTAGAACCAGGGATACCGGTTGTACTGTGCCTCGTTTTCGGAACCCGTAGCCAAGACAATGGGAGCCGAATAGACATCTTTCACCAAGTTGGGGTTAATCCGCAACCCGTATTTGAAGAAGAGATCGGTGAGGTTGAGATCGGTCCCAAAGACTATGGTCTTTCCGGAAATGGTATCGGTTTGGAGTTCGGTCGCATCGATGAGCCAAAGGGAGGCACCGCCGTTCATGGTGTATTGATCGAGGATGTACTTTTCTGAATCTGTAAAGGCTTGCTGTGGTTTGGCAGATACAATTAGATCGAATCCGTTGAGCTGTTCTAAGGTCCTTTTAGGATTCACCGCAGCAGAATCTAGTGTAAAGGGCGCGATGAAGTAATACTCACGTAAGGTGGTAAAAAAATCGGCAATGTATCGTTCATCGAGCTGACCGTTTCCTTTGAGTACGGCTACTTTTCGTTTCTTCGGAAATACCAGCTTGTTGAACCCATCGGCAAAGGCGTATTCCAGATTTTGAATGGAACTGTTCACCCGCTCTTCCGAAGTGGCCCCTAACTGATTCTTGAGCAAGGGGATCTTGACGGTCTTGTCCTTGTAATACGCCAGCGCCCAGGGATAGATGAGTTCTGTGCTTATTTTACCATCCTCCCGCACTTCGATCTGTGCCGCCTTGAGTCCGAAGTTGGCTAATTGCTGTCTAATGGCAGCCGGATCTTCTTCCCCTTCCAACGGATCGATGAATTCGTAGGTAATATTTGGATTATAGGCGGCAAACTCTTCTAATAATTGGCGTGTTTCTAGCTGTAATCGCCGAAATTCAGGAGGAAATGTTCCTGTGAGAAAGACATCCACGATCATGGGGGAGTCGACCGTCGCAATGGTTTCTTTGGCAGCTTGCGAAAGCGTGTACCGTTGATCTTGGGTAAGGTCGAAACGATGGTACACATGCTGCGAGAGCACGTTCAAAAGGATAAGTCCCAGAACAAGGACCGCAAAGGAGGTGATATGTTTTTTGTTGGTATGTATCACTACTCTTTACTTATTTTTAAAACGGTTGCCGCAAGAAACAGCCCCGCGACACTTAAAAAATAGATAATATCTCGCGTATCAAGGACACCCCGTGCCACACTGTTAAAGTGTGCTTTCATACCAAATCCTTGAACCACGGCAGCATTTGTTAGTTCGGCCATAGCTTCAAAACCGTAATACAAGCCAAAACAGAGAAACATAGCGATAAGGAAGGCTACGATTTGGTTTTGGGAAAGGGTGGAGGCAAACACGCCAATGGCGGTATAGGCAAGCACCAAGAACAGCAATCCGATATAAGATCCCAAGGTACTCCCAACGTCCCAATTTCCCGGCGGATTCCCAAGATTGGAAATGGTTAGGATATACAACAAAGTAGGTAGGATTGCGATCACGATAAGGATTACAGCGCCAAAGTATTTGCCAAGAACAATGTTGCGTAAGGAAATAGGCTTGGTTAGTAACAGCTCCAGTGTACCCATCTTCATTTCTTCACTGAAGGCACGCATGGTGACAGCTGGAATAAGGAACAACAGCACCCAGGGAGCCAGTTCAAAAAATGCAGAAAGATCGGCAAACCCGGCGTCTAGTATATTGAAGGTTCCGGCAAAGACCCAAAGGAACAACCCATTGATTAACAAAAAGGTTGCGATCACCAAATACCCGACCGGGCCGGCAAAAAATGCATTGATCTCTCTTTTAATAATAGCTGTCATTCTTATTTTTATCTCCTAACTCCTAACTCCTAACTCCTAACTCCTAACTCCTAACTCCCAACTTCCAACTCCCAACCCCTAACTCCAAATTCCAAACTCCCAACTTCCAACTTCCAACTCCAAACTCCCAACTCCCAACTCCCAACTCCCAACTTCCAACTCCTAACTCCCAATTCCTAACTCACCCATACCGTATCCACACTCCAGGCAACTGGTTTAGAACGGAACATCGGTTTGGTTGTTGCCCATACTTTCTTAAAAAGTGAACTGTTGCGATAAGCATCCAGATCCGCTGTGGCTTTCCATTTACTATAGGTAAAGAAGATAGTATCATCATCCTTATCACGGTACAATTCCAAAAATTCACATCCCGGAAAGTTTCGGATCTTATCCTTTACAGATTCAAAATTATCTAAAAAGGCCGGCACCTTCGCCTCTTGAAATTCCATTTTTACAATTCTTGTGAACATGCTAGCTAAAATTTACGGTAATGGTGTCTCGAAAACCCAATCCGAATAAGGTCGACGCACTCCCCACGGTCGATGGATTACTTTTATAAATGGCCAATTCTAAATAATTGGACGAGTTCCACAAAGCAAGTTTCTTACCATCCTCTTCTCGGCGTTCCGGGGGAACGTCAAAATTAATGGCATCGCTGTAATGCGTATGAATTTTCGTAAAGGTGGCGCCGCGTGCCGCAATACTAAAATCACGCCCTTTCCCTACATCGTCAAATAGGTTCTTAGTAATATTGCAGATCACATTTCCGTAGTTATCAATGTAGATCACGTTTCCAATGATCTGGTTGGAATCTGAATTCACCACCGGCCGGATTCCCGTGAGCTCTTTTATTTCTGAAATGGTTTTACCGATTACTTCTAAGGTACCGCCACGAGCAAGATGGCATGCAACCTTCACAAATACGTCCAACACAGGAAAGTTACTGGTAATGCGATCGTGAATGTTGATCTCTACGATCTTCTCCGGCTTTATTTCCGAAGCTAACATCGAAATGATACCATTGTTGGCACATAGAAAATAGTGCCCGTCCAGATATACGGCTATATGTGTATTCTCCGGATTCAGTTCACTGTCGATGCCTATGATATGGATACTACCTTCCGGAAAACTGCGATACGCATTTTGAATGATGTAGGCAGCCTCGGTGATGTGAAAGGGTGAAACCGAGTGCGAGATATCAACAATACGAACCGTATCCAGTTCGCTGTAGATAGCCCCTTTAACCGCACCTGCAAAGTGATCCTTCTCTCCAAAATCGGTCGTTAACGTAATGATGGGCATGGGCTAATTGTTGATATTTTGTTTACACAAGTACCACAAAAATAGGTTACTTTTGTGAGTAGCAAAACTATTTTGCATATTGTATTCATAAATTTAATCACACCGCTTTTGAACGAACTTATTATCGAATTGACAGAGATTAGCCCACGTGATTTCTTCGGCCTCCAAAACGCTAATATCGATCTGCTTAAAAAATACTTTCCTAAATTAAAAATAGTTGCTCGCGGTAGCAAGATCAAGGTCTACGGGGACGAAGAGGTTCTCGAAGAGTTCGACTCGCGTATCTCTATGTTGTTGGATCATTTTGCCAAATACAATAAGATCGACGAGAACAGCATCGAGCGAATCCTTCAGAGTGCCGGTCCCGAAGAATACGAGACCTCGCCAAGCAGTAATGAAGTATTGGTGCATGGCGTGAACGGAAAACTGGTCAAGGCTCAAACGGCCAATCAGCGTAAGTTGGTGGAGAAAATGCAAAAGAACGACATGGTCTTTGCCGTGGGTCCTGCGGGAACAGGAAAAACGTATACGGGAGTGGCGCTGGCAGTTAAAGCTTTGAAAGAAAAACAAGTGAAGCGTATTATTCTTACCCGTCCGGCGGTGGAAGCGGGTGAAAATCTGGGTTTCCTTCCCGGAGATCTCAAAGAGAAACTGGATCCGTATATGCAACCCTTGTATGATGCCCTTCGCGATATGATTCCGCATGAGAAATTGGAGATGTTCATTGAGAATGGAACCATTCAGATCGCACCTTTAGCCTTCATGCGCGGTCGTACTTTGGACAACGCCTTTGTTATCCTTGACGAGGCACAGAACACCACCCATGCACAAATGAAGATGTTCTTAACCCGTATGGGTAAGAATGCCAAATTCATGATCACCGGAGACCCGGGGCAAATTGATCTGCCCAGACGTGTGATTTCCGGGCTAAAAGAGGCCTTATTGGTGCTAAAGGATGTTAATGGCGTAGGGATGATCTATTTGGACGACAAGGACGTGATCCGTCACCGTTTGGTGAAAGAAGTGATCGCCGCATACAAGAATATCGAAAACATAGATTAAGAAATGGCGCAAACGCTAACAGTAACAGATTTTCAGTTTCCGGGACAAAAAGCAGTATATCGCGGAAAAGTACGCGAAGTGTATACCTTAGAAGACGACCTCTTGGTCATGGTTGCGACCGATAGGCTTAGTGCTTTCGACGTCGTCATGCCAAAGGGAATACCTTATAAGGGGCAGATCCTAAACCAGATCGCTACGAAGATGATGCGGGATACCGAAGATCTGGTACCCAATTGGTTGATCGCCACGCCCGACCCGAATGTTGCGGTTGGGGCAGCCTGTGAACCGTATAAAGTAGAAATGGTAATCCGCGGGTACTTGAGCGGTCATGCAGCCCGTGAATACAAAGCAGGAAAACGCATGCTCTGTGGTGTAGCAATGCGCGAAGGGATGCAGGAGAATGATAAATTTCCGGAACCTATCATTACCCCGGCTACCAAAGCCGATGCAGGGGATCACGATGAAGACATTTCTCGGGAAGACATTTTGGCACGAGGGATCGTTTCTGAAACGGAATACCTTCAGTTGGAAGACTACACGAGAAAATTGTTTCAGCGTGGAACCGAGATCGCAGCCAAACGCGGATTGATCCTTGTTGATACCAAATATGAATTCGGAAAAACGAAAGCGGGGAAGATCGTTTTAATCGATGAGATCCACACACCCGATTCTTCGCGTTATTTTTATGCGGAAGGCTATTCAGAAAGACAACAAAAAGGAGAACCGCAGAAGCAACTGTCAAAAGAATTCGTACGTCAATGGCTTATTCAGAACGGCTTTCAGGGCTTGGAAGGGCAACGCGTTCCGGAAATGAGCGATGCTTATATCAACAGTGTTTCCGAGCGCTATATTGAATTGTATGAGAATATTACCGGCGAACCGTTTGTAAAGGGGGATCTTTCAGACCTGCATAATCGCATTAAAACCAATGTCTTGAATTATTTGGAACAGCGATAATTCCTACTTTTAACGCTGTAGTCGCTTTCTTTCATTTCTCACAATCTATTGTTAATATTATGGATTTTCAGTATTTACGTCCCGGTATAAATAACTGAAAAACAATAAACTATATTCTTGCTTGACCTTAACTACGTGTTTCCACGTAGTTTTTTTTTCAATAAGTGTTGCTATTTTCTAAGCATATTTCAATAAAATTTACTTTTAATTATCATATAGCAACAACTATTGCAATAAAATTGAAATTTTATAAAACCGAAACATCTTTTTTTGCGTACATGTAAAGAATAGGTAAAAAAATAAGTAGGTATTTAAAACTGAAATAATAACAATTAATGTGACTTACTATATGAAAAGATGCGTATTAGTACGTGGAAGTGCTTCAGCGGTAAGGACAATTTTTACACGGTCATCTTAAAATTAAAAATAACTATATAAAAAAAATACCCTGCAAACTATGGAATCAAAAATAGAATGTTATTGTAAAGAAGTATTATAGGCTATTGACGCTTTGTGATACTTTTTTTATTTCTGTTTCCAAGGAAAATATTAATCTTCAATAAACCAATCATGAAAAACAAAACTACTCGAATTTTAATTATGTTGATAGCACTGGTTGCCTTGACTTTCAATGGACATGCACAAACATATTGTGCTTCTAGTGGAAGCGCAGGAAGCACATTCTACATAGGCCAAACTTGCTTGCAATCAAATTTTCCAAATTGTGAAAACTGTTGTGCGATTCCTGGTTCTTATACAGATGAAACCGGACGAGCACCTATTACAATTTTTACCCCAAACAGTACAACAAACGATCAGTTATCGGTCGGATATAATACCAATGCCGGGGGACTCCAAAATTACACATATGCGTTTTACATTGATTTAAATATAGATGGTGATTTTAATGATCCCAATGAATTGGTGAATTCCGGTTCGGGTAATATTAATTTTCCAACTGGAGGAGGTGGCTCTTTGAATGCTACTCCAATGATTCCTATGTCGGCTACAAACGGTATTACCAGAATGCGGTTTATTGTAAAAAACGGTACTACACCCGTTGCGGGCCCATGCGAAACCGGATTTGATGGTGAAACTGAAGATTGGCCGGTAGAAATTTCTGGTGCAGGTGTAGTTGGGGACACAACACCTCCAAACGCAGTGTGCCAAAATGTGACTGTACAATTGAATGCATCTGGGAATGCTTCAGTTACTGCAGCTCAGGTAGATGGGGGCTCAACTGACGATACAGGAATTACAAGTCGTTCTGTTTCACCCTCGTCATTTACCTGTTCAAACATTGGAGGTAATACAGTAACTCTTACCGTGATGGATGCTGCAGGCAATATGGATACGTGTACTGCAACGGTAACCGTACAGGATAATATAGCCCCCTCCATTACGTGTGCTTCAAACGGTACGCGAAATGTGGATTCGGGATCAAACATGTATACAGTTGTTGGAAATGAATTTGACCCTACGGCGTCTTCAGATAATTGCCCTCCGATAACTATTACCAACAATGTGAATGGAACCACAACTTTAGCCGGGGAATCATTCCCTGTTGGAGATACAGTAATTACTTGGTCGGTAGACGATGGGAATGGTCAAATAACAAGTTGTATTGTGACCATTTCCGTTCAGTTCGACTCAAATCCTATGGTGCCGGGTACGGGGGCTGATGATACTTTTACGATAGTTTTAGACGGAGCCGATGTTGTAGTTATTAATGGGGGGATGGAGCTACTTAGACAACCATCTGCGAGTACTTCATCACTAACACTGAATGGAGCTGGTGGAAATGATTCGGCAACTACAGATTATTCCGGAGGTACTTTCGGTTTCCCGATTATTTTCAATGGAGGTTCTCAAAGCGGTGCTCCTGGTGATGTATTGACCGTAACGGGAGCTACTTTTACAACTCAAACACTTAATTACGACGTTCCAGGAGCGGATGGAAATAATGGAAATATAGATTTGGATGGTTCGACAATTACCTATACGGGATTAGAACCTATTAATGCTGGAGATGCAGCTAACACAATATTAAACCTGCCTTCTGCAGTTGCGAATAATGCCACTTTGCAAAACAGTGCAAATGCTGGTGAAATTGAAATTGTTGATAATGGTGCTACTTTTGAGGATACAGTTATCCCTAACCCTACAAGCACCTTAACGATAAACTTGGGAGACTCGGGTGATATCCTAAACGTAAATACCTTGGATGCAGCATATGCAGCTTCTCTAATTATTAACGGAGGATTAGCAACGACTGATAGTGTACAACTGACGGACGTAGACATCGATTCAGGAAATACAGGACGTGGTCTATATGTAACCGAAACAGAAACGCTAAATATATCCGGGGGAACAATAACGAATAACACGGCTACAATAGGCGGTGGAATTCTAGTCGATAATAGCACCAGTGGTATAGCTACAACGACCACAATTTCTGGTACAATAATATCCAACAATACGGCTTCAAGAGGAGGTGGGATCTTAAATAATGGAGGTATTATGAATATTGGAGCATCTACCTCAATTATATCTAATGCGGCTTCTTTTAGGAGTGGTGGCATTGAAAATTTCGGGGGAACATTAAATGTCTTCGGAACAATTAGCGGTAATATCGCTACCGGTTCAGGAGGGGGCGTTCTTTCACAAGGAGGAACCCTAACTATTGATGGTGCTACCCTATCTGGAAACCAAGCTGGTTTCGTAGGGGGCGGTCTACAGATTGAAGCTGGTGCGACAGTAACTGTTTCTAATAATACCTCATTTACAGGTAACTTAGCTTCAGTAAATGGAGGGGCTGTGAATTTCGGAGGTGGAAGCTTGACCATTAGTGATGCCACAATTTCTGGTAACTCAGCGGGGTCAAATGGAGGGGGAATCTTTTTTGATCTAGGTACACTCTCTCTTACTAATACATCGATTGATGGTAATACGGCCAGTGGATCTGGAGCTACAGAAGGGGGTGGTGGTATCTACCTAAACTCAGGTCGAACGTTAACCTTGGATAATTCAGTAAACATAACGAACAATATAGCTAACGGTACTTCTGGAAGTGGTGGAGGTATTTTTATGAGTACTGGTGCATCCTTAAGTGCTACCGGAACTATAATTAATGGAAATAGAGCCAATCGTGCGGGAGGTGGAATAGAAGACAATTCAGGAGCAGGGTTAAACCTTACTTTAATTAATGTAACCCTTAATAACAACAATACCGGTGTTGCACCTGCCGTAGCCAACCCTGGCAATGGTGGAGGTCTTCACATAACCGGAGCTGGAGATGCAAGCATTACCGGTGGTACCGTTAATGGAAATTTAGCTGCACGTGAAGGTGGAGGTTTATGGAACGGTACAGGAACCATGACGGTTACAGATGTGAGCATTAATGGGAACGACGCTCAAGGAGCCGGTGCCGATGATGGTGGTGGTGGTATCTTCAATAATGGAGGAACACTCATTGTTGACGGTACAAGTACCATTGTTGGAAACATAGCCTCAGGAGCAGCTGGTTCTGGTGGTGGAATCTTCACACTTGGTGGAAGCTTAACAGTCGATAATATTTCTATTTCGGGCAATTCGGCCAATCGTGCCGGTGGGGGTATAGAGATTAATGGTGGAACAAGCTATACATTTAATAATCTAGTACTGAATACAAACTCAATAACAACTCCAAATCCGGGTAACGGAGGTGGATTGCACATTACCGGGCCAGCTAATACAACCTTTAACGGTGGTTCAATCATTAACAATAGTGCGAATGAAGGAGGCGGATTATGGAACGGTAGTGGATTGATGGATATTAACGGAACGATCATAACAGGAAATAGTGCGTTAGGGCCCAATACCGGCGGTGGAGGGATCTTTAACCTTGGTGGAGGTACCGTAGATATCGATGCCGCTACGACTTTAACAGGAAATATAGCTTCTGGGGCAACTCCAGGAGGCCGAGGTGGTGCCATCTTCAACAACACAAACGGTAGCCTTGTACTGGCTTCAGGACTAACAATCAATGGAAACTATGCCAGTAGAGCCGGTGGAGCTATTGAAGATACTTCAGGGGGATTATTGCTTCTTAACGGAGTGACAATGCAAGGAAACGCTGCCGGAGTAGATATTGGTCTAGGAAATACCATAACGGCTAATCCAGGAAATGGAGGGGCTTTACACCTTTCTGGAACCACTAGTGCTACCGTAGATCTTTTCAGTAACATCTCAAATAATTTAGCTGCTTCTGAAGGAGGTGGTTTATGGAACAATTTAGGTACGCTTACCGTAAACCTTCCTATTATGGATGGTAACATAGCAAGTGGCGACGATGCTACTAACGGTGGTGGCGCAATCTTCAATAATGGAGGTACGCTAGATGTAAATGGGGGTGCTTATTCCAATAATGTAGCCGACGGAATCTCAGGTTCTGGTGGGGCCATTATGAGTGTTGATGGAGCTGTTACCATTACTGATGTGGTAATGGCTTTCAATACCTCAAATCGTGCCGGAGGTGCTATCGAGCTTATTGACGGTACCCTGACAGTAGACGGAAATTATAATTTAAGTCAGAACAATGCCGGCGCAAATCCAGGTAACGGAGGTGCAGTTCATATTTCAGGAACGGCCAATTCAACCTTTATCGGTGGACTTATACAAAATAATATTGCCGGAAGAGAAGGAGGTGGATTGTGGAACAATACGGGTTTAATGACCGTAACTGGAACTCAAATTGATGCGAACGATGCCCAAGGTGGTGCCGCTGCCGACGATGGTGGGGGAGGAATCTTCAATAATGGCGGAACCGTTACCGTAGATGGTGGAAGTACCATCACGAACAATACAGCTTCAGGATCCACATTGGGCTCTGGAGGAGGAATATTGAACCTGAACGGAACGCTTAACCTTGATGGAATTTCCGTCACGGGCAATACATCGAACCGTGCCGGTGGAGGAATTGAAATTAATGTGGCTGCAACAACTACTTCAACCTTTACGAACATTACATTGGACGGAAACAATGCAGGAACAAGTCCTGGTAATGGAGGTGGACTTCACATCACAGGTCCAGGAAACGTCACATTGAACGGAGGATCGGTTACCAATAATATCGCCAATGAAGGCGGGGGACTTTGGAACGGAAGTGGACTGATGGATATTAATGGAACAACGATTACGGACAACAGTGCCTTAGGTTCAAACACCGGAGGTGGTGGAATCTTTAACAATGGAAACGGAACGGTAGATGTCGATGCGGCTACAACCTTATCAACGAATATCGCTATGGGGGCAACTCCGGGCGGACGTGGAGGAGCAATCTTCAATAACACCAACGGTGTTCTTGCATTGGCTTCGGGACTTTCCATTACTGGAAATTATGCCAGTAGAGCCGGTGGAGCGATTGAGGATGCTTCCAATGGAATTTTGACCTTGAATGGTATCACAATGAGCGGCAACACTGCAGGAGTGGATATCGGCTTAGGAACGATGGCCAATCCGGGTAATGGAGGAGCTCTTCACCTATCGGGAACCACAAATGCAAACATCACAGGAAGTACAATATCAAACAACCAAGCTGCACTTGAAGGCGGTGGTCTTTGGAACAACGCTGGGACAATGGTTGTTTCTTCAACCACAGTTTCTGGAAACACAGCCCAAGGTGATGCTGCGGATGATGGTGGTGGAGGTATCTTTAATAATGGTGGAACCTTAACACTTGTTGGAAATTCTGTATTGATATCCAATAATACTGCTTCGGGTACTTCCGGAAGTGGTGGTGGAATTTTTAGTACAGACGGAACGGTTACTATGGGGCAAGCGATTATTGAAGACAATTCGGCAAACAGAGCCGGAGGTGGTATTGAACTAATAAATGGAACCCTAAATGGAACAGGAACACGATTACGCAATAATGATGTAAATGGTGGCGCGGGAATACCTAATCCGGGTAATGGTGGTGGTTTCCATGTAACGGGTGTTGCTACAATTACATTTAACAATTCTATAGTATCGGGTAATGATGCTGCCTCTGAAGGAGGGGGTCTTTGGAACCAAGCTGGTACTACTATGAATGTCATCGCAACGCAAATTGTAAATAACGAGGCATTAGGTGCTGCTGCCGATAATGGTGGAGGAGGTATCTTTAACAATGGAGGAACGTTGAACATATCAACGGGTGCTGGTCCAAGTACATTAATAAATAACAGAGCTACCGGTACTGCAGGATCTGGTGGAGGTTTATTTTCAACGGATGGTGCAGTAACTATTGGTGCGTCAACGGTTATTACTGGAAACCGTGCCAACAGAGCCGGAGGAGGTATCGAAATTATTAATGGTGACCTTGATCTAACCGATGTAACCCTTGATAACAATAACGCCGGAGTTGCTCCTGCGACTGCTGCTCCTGGAAACGGTGGTGGCTTACACATTACTGGTACTGCCAATGCAACCATTACCGGCGGAACAGTAGACAGCAATGTCGCTGCTTCTGAAGGTGGTGGACTATGGAACGGTACCGGAACAATGACAGTGGATGCCGTGCCGGTGACTAACAACACTGCCAGTGGTGCTGCTGCCGATAATGGCGGTGGTGGGATCTTTAACAATGGAGGAACTTTGGATGTCCTTGCAGGAACGTCGATTACCGATAACGTTGCCGATGGTGCGGCCGGATCGGGTGGAGGAATCTTCTCTACTAATGGAGCCGTTACCGTTACGGACGCAACCATAACCAACAACACTGCCAATAGAGCAGGTGGGGGTATTGAATTGATAGAAGGTTCTCTGATTATGTCAGGAACAACCTTAGATACAAACAACGCCGGAGTTGCTCCTGCGACTGCTGCTCCTGGAAACGGTGGTGGCTTACACATTACTGGTACTGCCAATGCAACCATTACCGGCGGAACAGTAGACAGCAATGTCGCTGCTTCTGAAGGTGGTGGACTATGGAACGGTACTGGAACAATGACAGTGGATGCCGTGCCGGTGACCAACAACATTGCCAGTGGTGCTGCCGCTGATAATGGTGGTGGAGGAATTTTCAACAACGGAGGAACACTCGATGTTCTTAGTGGCACAACAATTAATAATAATTTCGCAAATGGAACCGCAGGTTCGGGAGGTGGTATTTTCTCCACCAATGGAACGGTAACAATTGCTGATATAACTATTTTCTCAAATTATGCGAATCGTGCCGGAGGGGCGATTGAAGTGATCGATGGAGCGTTAAATCTTAACGGAACCGTGGTCGCATTTAATGATGTAAACGGAACAGCGGGAACACCTGCTCCCGGTAATGGAGGTGGAATCCATATTTCAGGAATAACGACCACAAACATTAACAACGCCGTTATTTCTGCAAATCAAGCTGCTCGTGAAGGTGGTGGGCTTTGGAACCAAGCCGGAAGCACCATGAATGTTTTTGATACCATGGTCAACATCAACAGTGCAAGCGGATCGGCTGCTGACGATGGCGGTGGCGGTATCTTCAATAACGGTGGAAATCTTGGAATCGTCAACGGAACAGTTCAGAATAACATAGCGAACGGAACTTCAGGATCTGGAGGAGGTCTTTTCTCCACAGCTGGAACAGTAGCTATCATTGGCGGAATGATCGATAACAATGCTGCAAACCGTGCAGGAGGAGGAATTGAGATTGTAGATGGTACATTAGATATGTTCAATACATCCCTTATTACCAACAGCGTAGATGGTTCTGCGGGAACACCCGCTCCGGGGAACGGAGGAGGAATGCACGTTACAGGTACAGCAACGATTAATATTGCGGGAGCTACTATTTCAGGTAATGATGCTGCGAGTGAAGGTGGCGGATTATGGAATCAGTCTGGAAGTACAATGACAGTTGACAGCTCTATCTTAGATGGCAACACTGCCGGAGGAGATGACCCAACTAATGGAGGAGGAGGCATCTTCAACAATGGAGGAGTGCTCATGGTCCAAAATTTCACAACCATTTCCAACAACGTTGCTACCGGTCTTGCAGGTTCCGGAGGAGGAATCCTAAATGTAGATGGAGGAACTGTAGTTGTCAATAATACAACAATCGAAAACAACTCGGCCAAGAGAGCCGGTGGTGGAATTGAAGACAATTCTTCTGTTGCGGTCGGAAGTATCACGTTGTTCAATGTAAATTTAGACAATAACGCAACAGCTTCTGCACCGGGTAACGGTGGAGGATTGCATATGACGGGACCTGGTACATCTACAATAACCAACGGTACCGTTAATGGGAACAGTGCGGCACTTGAAGGTGGCGGACTGTGGAACGGTAGCGGATCAATGACCGTTAACAATACAACTATTGATGGAAACACCGCCAGTGGCGCTGCTGCCAATGAAGGTGGTGGAGGAATCTTTAACGCCGGAGGAACACTCACGGTGACGAACGCTACGATCACCAATAACATAGCTAACGGAGCTGCAGGTTCCGGTGGTGGTATACTCAATGACATGGGAACCTTAACGGTAACCGACACTGAATTGAGTGGAAACACTTCCATGAGAGCCGGTGGCGGAATTGAGGTAGCTTCCG
>NZ_CAXAXI010000009.1:0-111308 GCF_963972995.1 uncultured Altibacter sp. | reverse complement strand
ACCTTTCTTTTTTGTACTACAAAAAGTTACAAAAAAGCCAAGGTTCGCTACCCCGTTTTTTTAAATGAAATTTATATACGGTGAATGCCAGATTGGAAAAGGCGGAGCTTGAGTTGCGTTAGCAAGAGAAACAATGTTTAGAGGATTTTAAAGCAGCTCACCTTTCTTTTTTGTACTACAAAAAGTTACAAAAAAGCCAAGGTTCGCTACCCCGGTGGTTGAGTTTGGGCCATAAAAAAAGGTAAACAAGCGTTTACCTTTTTTTGCCCCAAATCTACCATGAACTTAACCTACTTATGCTATGGTATGCATCAAATATATAGGATAATTTGTTTGACAAAATCAACTTTTAGATTAAGGGCAAATATTTTCGTTGAACAACACATATACAGAAATAAAACCTATAAAGTCACTAGGATAGTATGAGTTATCGTACGATGTTATTGGTGAAAAAAAAGCGATTCGCTCAAAGTATTTATCTGTTCATGGTCGAGGGTTATAGCTCGCCCCTCCGCTGCGATTTGGGCAAAATAAAAAGATAAACCGAAGCTGTGTGAATAGGGAAGCGGCTCGCTTAAAACTATTTATCTCTCCAAAGCTCAGATCTGTAGCTCGCCACCCCTTTGAGATTTGGGCAAAATAAAAAGGTAAACCGAAGCTGTGTGAATAGGGAAGCGGCTCGCTTAAAACTATTTATCTCTCCAAAGCTCAGATCTGTAGCTCGCCACCCCGTTGCGATTTGGGCAAAATAAAAAGGTAAACCGAAGTTTTGTGAAAAGGGAAGCGGCTCGCTTAAAAATAACTATTTGTACAAAGTCGAGGTCTGTAGCTCGCCACCCCTTTAAGATTTGGGCAAAATAAAAAGGTAAACCGAAGTTTACCTTTTTGCCCCAAATCTTACCATGAACTTAACCTACTTATGCTATGGTATGGGTCAAATATAGGACAAATAAAACTACTAAATACAGATTTTTCCTACTTTTGGATAAAGTGAATTTTATATTCGATTAACGGTAACTTTTGTGAGGTTTTTCCGAAAATTTTATTCTAATAGGCGCGCTCAGGATTGCCTTCATAGAAATGTATATAGGCCTTATTGACTACCCTATTGCCTCCGGGCGTTGGATAATCTCCCGTGAAATACCAATCACCAAGGTTTTTGGGACAAGCTTCATGAAGGTCGCTTACCGATTGAAAGATCAGTTTCACCTTTGCATTTATGGTCTCATCGCTAATGATCTCTGCAATCTTATCGGAGATCTCCTCATCACTAAATGGGGCATACAGCTCTTTTACGTGATTAATTACCTCGGTATCATGCAATTCCAATTGTTTTTTACACTTATGATAGATTTCTTCTACAATTTGAAAGGTGCCGCGGTCCCTGTGCAACTCGAGTGCAGCATTAAAGGCTACAAGATGCTCTAGCCGCGCCATATCGATACCATAGCAATCCGGGTAACGAATCTGTGGCGCCGATGACACCACAACGATCTGTTTCGGGTTTAAGCGGTCCAACATTTTAAGAATACTCTTTTTTAATGTAGTCCCTCGAACGATACTGTCGTCAATGATGACCAAATTATCTGTTGGTTTTACAACCCCGTATGTAACATCGTATACGTGAGCGACCAGATCGTCTCTGCTGCTGTCATCGGTAATAAAGGTGCGTAGCTTCACATCCTTGATCGCAATTTTTTCGGTGCGGATCTTATGCGCTTGGATTTGTTCCAGTCGTTCGGTCGATAAATGACCTTCCTCGCGAAGAATAGCTTCGTTCTTTTGTTTGTTCAATTCATTCTGTGCCGCATCCAACATACCGTAGAACGATGTTTCAGCCGTATTCGGGATAAAGGAAAACACAGAATTTTCAGTATCATAATTAATAGCCTGTAACACTTTTGGCATGACCAAGCGTCCTAATTCCTTCCGTTCTTGATAGATCTCGGCATCACTTCCACGAGAAAAATAAATACGCTCAAAAGAACAGGATTTACGTTCCAAGGGGGTTAATATTTCTGAAGTAGTAAAGCTGCCATCCTTCTTAATGATAAGGGCATTCCCGGGGTCAATTTCGTGAATGGTCTCGAACGGAACATTGAACACGGTTTGAATGGCGGGTCTTTCTGAAGCTACCACGATCACCTCATCGTCCTTGTAATAATAGGCGGGTCTTATTCCGGCTGGATCCCGAAGCACGAATGAATCCCCATGACCCAATAATCCTGCCATGGCATACCCACCGTCCCAGTTTTTGGCCGATTTCCGAAGGATCTTCGTAAGATTTAAATGCTCGGCAATATAAGGAGAGGCTTCGATCTTCGTCATTCCCTTTGCCTTGGCCTTTTTGTACAATTTGCGAACTGCATCGTCCAAGAAATGACCTATTTTCTCCATCACCGTTACCGTATCGGCCTTTTCTTTAGGGTGCATCCCCAACTTGATGAGGTTGTCGAACAACTCGGTGGTGTTCGTCATGTTGAAGTTTCCGGCAATAATAAGATTTCGGTGCATCCAGTTGTTCTGTCTTAAAAAAGGATGAACGTTCTCAACACTGTTTATTCCGAAGGTGCCATACCGCACATGGCCTAAGAAAAGTTCACCAATGTACGGAATGTGTTTTTTCTGCGCAGCGACATCATCTTTAAATTCAGGATGTATCTTAAACTCTAAGTTGATACGCTCGTTGATCTGTGCAAAAATATCCTGAATGGGTTGTGCTGCATTGGAACGCACTCTGCTAATATAGCGCTCTCCCGGATTGACATCCAATTTGATGCTCGCAAAACCGGCGCCATCTTGTCCGCGGTTGTGCTGCTTCTCCATCATCAAGTACATTTTGTTGACACCATAGAAGGCCGTTCCGTACTTTTCCTTATAGAATTCTAACGGCTTAAGGAGTCGAACCAGTGCAATTCCACATTCATGTTTTAAAGCGTCGCTCATAGTGTGTTCCCAGAATTAGTAGTTAAAACTACAAAAAAAGCCCTGTATTTTCAGGGCAGGTTATTAAGTGAGTTGTATATCGAATTGTGTTAAACTTTTAAACTGTTGTATGCGTTGGTGTACTTCTTTCTTCGGAAGGTTGATCATACGCTCTGCACCAAATTTCTCTACACAAAATGAAGCCAAAGCCGAACCGTAAATAATGGCCGTTTTCATGTTTTCGTAACTGTAATCACCGGTTTTTGCTAAATAGCCTGCAAAACCTCCTGCGAAAGTATCCCCTGCGCCCGTAGGGTCAAAAACTTCTTCCAAAGGTAAGGCCGGAGCAAAGAATACATCGTCCTTATGGAACAGTAATGCACCGTGTTCCCCTTTCTTGATCACTACATATTTTGGTCCCATAGCCATGATCTTTTGTGCAGCAACAACAAGCGAATATTCGCCTGTAAGTTGTCGTGCCTCTTCATCGTTAATGGTAATCACATCTACTTTGGCAATTACCTGCATTAGCTCTTCCAAGGTGTTATCCATCCAAAAGTTCATGGTGTCCAATACCACGAGCTTCGGATTGTGCATTTGGTCGATAACACTCAACTGAACTAACGGATGCAGGTTTCCTAACATCACGACTTCGGCATCTCTGTAGTCTGAAGGAACATTGGGATTGAAATCGGCCAATACGTTCAATTCTGTCACCAAGGTATCCCGAGAGTTCATATCGTTGCGGTATTTCCCACTCCAGAAGAAGGTTTTTCCCTCTTCTACTACCTCAAGCCCCGAGACATCCATGCCGTGGTTGGAAAGCAGATCGATATACTCCTTAGGAAAGTCGCCGCCTACAATAGAAACAATAGCTCCGTCTACCCCAAATTGAGAAGCAGCTAACCCAATGTAGGTTGCGGCACCGCCTAAAATTTTATCTGTTTTTCCAAAAGGGGTTTCAATGGCGTCGAACGCTACGGTTCCAACGATAACAAGACTACTCATACGCTGCTTTTAAAAGAAGGTGCAAAGATACAGTTTTGTCTACAGAAAAACTAACGCTTAGAACGGATTACTTTCTTCCAAAATCGGCCCGTTTTTTTATACTAAAATTTTATTTAACTCTTGACGGGTGCAGCTAAGTAACTTTTATTTTTTAATTATTTTTTGTACATTTTCATTACCTGTTTCTCCCACTATTTTAACAAAGTAAAATCCGGAATTGAAATTTTCCATTGCTATTTCAAAAAGTTTGGCTGGGGGGTCTGTTTCATGATAGACCAAAGCGCCTTGTAAATTGTAAATAAATACTTTTTTAACAACTAAGTCATTGTTTAACTTGATAAAAATACGATCCGTTACAGGATTGGGGAACACCTCAAAAGAAGCATCATTAAATTCAAGAATAGAAAGAGGATAGCTTTTAAAAATGGCATGCCCAAAAAGGGGATGCTCCATAGTAAGAACAGAGCCTGTACCGTCCTGTGTAATAGAATAATAAAGAAGTTCATGTGTAATCATTCCAAAGTAACTGTCTTCGAATGAATTATGGAGCTGTTCCCCGCAGTCTTCACCTGTCTCTGAAAAATCTATAGCGTTTAATTCATTATCCGGTAAAATCTCATATTGACCGCCAAAGGAATTACAGGCTCCCTCACCGCTAAACACCAAATTTTCTTCTATTCTAAGATAAGGGTCAATTGGGGGTTTTATTTCCGAAACAGTATATAAAGGATCCAGATCGTTAATTTGTACAGAATACAAATACCAATCGTTTTCAAACAGTTGTGGATCGGGATCTTGGGCAATTACGTTTCCAACACATAAGATTGCTATGAAACTGTAAAATACTTTCATAACTAATAATTTAGTGGTTAAATTAGGGGGAGTCTAACTCAAATATATGAATAAAAAATTATTTCCTCCCAAAATCGGCCGGGATTTCACCCCAGGCTTTGGTTTCCCATTTCACGATCCTTGTGTTGTATGAATTGTGCTTTAACCACTGTTCGGCGCGAGAGATAAGCTCAAACAAATAGGCGTTCTTTGCCGTTTGCTTCAGCTTTGTATTGCATTTTTTACGTTTCACCCACCCCATGGCAATACGCGAATCTGTGTAAATCATCCGGTCGCTCTTCTTCTGTTTCAGAAAAGCGAGTCCATGCACGATCGCCAAAAATTCTCCAATGTTATTGGTGCCCTGCTGAAACGGACCTTGGTGAAATAATTGTTTATGGGTTTGTGTATCTACGCCCCGATATTCCATTTTCCCGGGATTTCCGCTAGAGGCTGCATCTACCGAAATGGAGAAGAGATTGGGTTCGCCTATCTTCGCGCGCTCTGCAGAGGTAAGGGTTTTCTTTCGTGTTGTTTTTCCTTTATAGTCGGCGTACTCTTTATTGAAAGCGACCTTTGCTTCAGCCAGCGTTGGGAAAGACTTGTACTGGGCTCCCTTCACACCTTCAATGACGCGCTTACAGGCTTCCCAGCTGTCGTAGATCCCGGCAGGGTTCCCATACCATACTACATAGTATTTTTGCGTTTTTTTAGCCATGTTTTGGAGGTGAATGGGTGGCTGAATGGGTCTTTGGATTCAGCAACAGTTCTTCGATCACCTTCGGAAAGTGTACATATTCCAGTTGCTGCACTTTTTGGGCGACGGTTTGTGGGGTATCTTCTTCGGAAAGGGATACACTTTTCTGAAAGATCACAGCGCCTTCGTCGTAGTGCTCGTTCACATAATGGACGGTAATTCCGGTCTCTCGCTCCATGTTCGCTACAACGGCTTCGTGCACGTGTCGGCCATACATCCCTTTTCCGCCGTACTTCGGAAGGAGCGCCGGGTGGATATTGATCACTTTGTGCGGAAATTCCTTCAGAATGACCTCCGGAAACTTCAGAAGAAATCCCGCGAGCACAATAAGGTTCGGTTGAACTTCCTGTAGGATTTTCAGCACGCCATTTTCAGAAAATAGAGCGTCCTTTACAAAATGTAAGGATTTGACATTCAAATTTTTAGCACGCTCCAAGACCTTGGCATCCTTCTTGTTGGAAAGCACGAGAACAACCTCGGCAACTTCTCCCTGCTGAAAGTATTGAATTAAGTTTTGAGTATTGGTACCACTGCCTGAAGCAAAAATTACAATGCGCTTCTTCATTTAAAGTTTCTTTGGGCGTTTAAAGAAGTAATTAATCTAATAAATAACAAAAGTACGGTAATAGGGTTTTACTTCGCCCAAAATTGTTTAATTTGGTGATACATTTTAGGTATTAAATAGTGTTTTAAATTAAAAAATTTTATTTTTGCCACTTATAATTAAATTTAAAAAACAAGAATTATGTCAGACATTGCATCAAGAGTAAAAGCGATTATCGTGGACAAATTAGGTGTTGACGAAAACGAAGTTGTTAATGAAGCAAGCTTTACAAACGACTTAGGAGCCGACTCTTTAGACACGGTAGAGCTTATCATGGAATTTGAAAAAGAATTCGATATTCAAATCCCAGACGATCAAGCTGAAAATATTGCCACAGTAGGTCAAGCAATTTCATATATTGAGGAAGCGAAATAAAAAACTTCTTCTATGGAATTAAAGCGAGTTGTAGTTACTGGTCTTGGAGCCCTTACCCCTATTGGAAACAATATTTCTGAATATTGGGACGGATTGAAAAATGGGAAGAGCGGCTGTGCGCCTATAACGTATTTTGATGTTGAAAAATTCAAAACAAAATTCGCTTGTGAAATCAAAGATTACAATCCAGAGGATCATTTTGACAGGAAGGAAGCCCGAAAACTAGACCGCTTCGCTCAGTATGCACTCATCTCATCCGATGAAGCTATCTTAGACGCAGGAATTAACCTCGATATGGTAGATAAATTTCGTGTAGGAGTGATCTGGGGAGCGGGAATTGGAGGTTTGAAAACCTTTCAAGATGAAGTAATAAATTTTGCAGAAGGGGATGGAACGCCGCGTTTCAACCCCTTTTTCATACCCAAAATGATCGCCGATATTGCCCCCGGTAATATCTCGATCAAACACGGTTTTATGGGACCTAACTATACCACGGTCTCGGCCTGTGCTTCTTCTGCCAACGCGATGATCGATGCTCTTAACTATATTAGGTTAGGGCATTGCGATATTATTGTCACCGGTGGAAGCGAAGCAGCGGTAACTCCGGCGGGTATGGGTGGTTTCAATGCCATGCACGCACTATCTACTAGAAATGAAAGTCCCGAAACGGCCTCAAGACCCTTCGACGCTACCCGCGACGGATTTGTACTAGGGGAAGGTGCAGGGGCGCTTATCCTTGAAGAATACGAACACGCAAAAAAGCGTGGGGCAAAAATCTATGCCGAAGTAGTTGGCGGCGGAATGTCCAGTGATGCGTACCACATGACCGCACCACATCCCGACGGGATTGGGGTCGAGCGCGTGATGCTTAACTGTCTCAATGACGCCGGAATGAAGCCGGAAGATGTCGATACCATCAACACGCACGGAACTTCTACACCTTTAGGTGATGTAGCCGAATTGATAGCCATTAGTAAGGTGTTTGGAGATCACGCAAAGAATATTAATATCAATTCTACAAAGTCCATGACAGGACATTTGTTAGGAGCTGCAGGGGCTATTGAAGCGATCGCTTCAATCTTGGCAATGGAACACAGTTTGGTTCCTCCTACCATTAATCACACTACCGTAGACGAATCTATTGACCCTTCTTTGAATCTAACGCTGAACACAGCTCAAAAAAGAGAAATTAAAGTGGCCATGAGTAATACCTTCGGATTTGGAGGCCATAATGCTTGCGTCCTCTTTAAGAAAATGGATGCCTAATTTCCCCTCATGGCTTCAATAAAGAACATATTTAATTCTCGTGTCGAAAAGCACGGGGATTTTTTTTATGCGATAAAAAAGATTCTAGGATTTAAACCACGGGATATCAATATCTACAAGGAAGCCTTTACGCACCGTTCTACCAATGAAAAGAACAGTGATGGCCATTCGCAAAATTACGAACGACTTGAATTTTTAGGGGATGCCATGCTTGGCGCTGTGATCGCTTCTCATCTGTTCAAAAAAGTTCCGGGCGGTAACGAAGGGTATTTAACCAAAATGCGCTCTAAGGTCGTAAGCCGCGAACATTTAAATGAACTGGGCCGTGACCTTAACCTAATAAAATTTGTAAAGACCACCATTCCTACCCAGCAATTTGGCGGGAACATCCACGGAAATGTTTTTGAAGCACTCATTGGAGCTATTTACCTTGACAGAGGATTTCCTTACTGTGAGAAGTTCATCCATAAACGGGTGATCAAACCGTATGTGGATATCGAAAAGTTGGAAGGGAAAGTGATAAGCTATAAAAGTTTGTTTATCGAATGGTGCCAAAAAAACAAGAAGCGCTTTAAATTTTCAATCTACGAGGATACCGGTAAAGATGCATTAAAACATTTTGCGGTAAAACTGCTGTTGGAGGATGAGGTCGTTTCAAAAGCCAGGGCAACTTCCAAGAAGAAGGCCGAAGAGCGTGCGGCAAAACGCGCCTATTTTAAGCTTCAGAAAAAAATTGATCGCCGGCGGGAATAATCTTTTTGAATACGCTGCAGATACCGTACTTTTATAGCATACGCAGCTATGGTACATCACAAACTGGTTCTGGAAGATGATTTTAAGGAAACCTATTCCTTATTGGCCATTCATTGTAGTGAAGAAGCCTATAAAGTAGCCTATTTGATCAACCAGTTCGTGGGTCTTAAGCTACGAAGGAACGATCGCGATCTTGAATTTTCAAATAACGGTTTGGAAGTTTCCTTCCCGCGATTCATTTATGACAATGAAGCGCAGTATACCACCTACGACCTCGTTGCCAATACGTGCCGTTCTGTGGTTGCCAATGTGCAAAGCTCGGGTGGGTTGTTTACCGAAAATGCTTCGGAAACAGTACTAACCCATTTAATTCCTGAATACAAGAAAGTAGATTATTTTCTGAAGATCATTTCCGATTTTGAATTAATTCCGCTTCGGAAACTCATTTCAGATATCAACGAAATAAAACAAGTGATATCAGCCTATCCCGTGGATGTGGATACGGTGAAATCCAAACGAAACTTAATATTCGACTAATGCCAACTGAAAAGAAAACAAAGATTGTCGCTACCCTTGGTCCTGCATCAAGTAGTAAAGAGGTGTTAAGGAACATGATCTTGGCCGGTACCAACGTGTTCCGGGTGAACTTTTCCCACGCCGATTACGACAACGTAAAGAACACCATTAAGACCATACGTGAACTGGGAAAGGAATTAAAGATCTCACCGGCTATACTAGCCGATCTTCAGGGGCCGAAACTTCGCATTGGAACCATGAAGGAGGAAGTCGTGGTAGAACCGGGTGATGAACTCTTTTTTTGCACAGGCAAAGAATTTGAAGGAACACGTTCCAAGGTATATATGAACTATGACGAATTCCCGAAAGATGTCAATCCGGGAGAACGTGTCTTGTTGGACGATGGAAAACTTATCTTCGAGATCCTTGAAACAAATAAGAAGGATGAGGTAAAAGCGGTGGTGATACAAGGAGGGCCTCTCCAGTCAAAAAAGGGAGTAAACCTGCCAAACACCAAATTATCCTTGCCTGCCCTGACAGCGAAAGACAAAAAAGATGCAATATTTGCCATCTCTCAAAAGGTAGATTGGCTGGCTTTGTCGTTCGTGCGAAGTGCAGACGACCTTAAAGAGTTACAAGCGCTTATAGAAGCGCACAGCGAATATAAAATCCCCATCATTGCGAAGATCGAAAAACCTGAAGCAGTGGCCAATATTGACAAGATCGTCGCCTATTGTGACGGCATTATGGTGGCGCGAGGCGATTTAGGTGTGGAGGTTCCCGCCGAAGAAGTCCCGCTTATTCAAAAAGAGCTGGTACTTACAGCGAAAAGAGCACGTATCCCCGTGATTATTGCGACCCAAATGATGGAGACCATGATCACCTCTTTAACACCTACCCGCGCCGAGGTAAATGATGTCGCCAACTCGGTAATGGACGGTGCCGATGCGGTAATGCTTAGTGGCGAAACTTCCATAGGACGGTATCCGGTGGAAGTGATCAAGACTATGTCCAATATATTAAAGAATGTAGAGAATTCACCGTTGATACGGGTTCCGCAAGAACCACCGCATGTACGTACCAACAGATACATCACAAAATCTATTTGTTACCATGCGGCATTGATGGCCAACGAAATAGAAGCAAGGGCCATTTGTACCTTGACCAACAGTGGATATACGGCCTTTCAGATCTCTGCTTGGCGACCTACGGCGCACATTTTGGTGTATACGTCCAACCGACGCATTCTTTCGCGACTCAACCTCTTATGGGGCGTCAAGGCTTTTTATTACGATAAGTTTGTAAGCACCGATGAGACGGTCGACGATGTAAACAGGATCGCCTTTGAAAGCGGTTTTGTTTCCAAAGGCGATTATTTGATCAATTTGGCAGCCATGCCCATCGTAGAAAAAGGAATGGTGAATACGCTTAGGGTGAGTCAGGTGAAGTAGATCAATCCGCTACATCTGTCCGCGCTAACTTCATAGTATCTCCTTCTTGCGTAATGGTTACGGTATACCCGAATCCTTCGGCGCGATAGCTGTAGGTGATCTTTTCCAAGCGGTCGTTTTGTCTATTCACTTGAAGTTCACTTGCCCATGCGCCGCTTTTGGGTTTGGTCTGCTTCACCACTTCTTCATTGCTGCCTTTCGGGTTCGGGAAAGCGAACTCTGTTGGGATATCGAACAACTGTTTTGCAATATAGAAACCTTCGTGCCACTGGGTGGTGGGAAGGAGCAAGGTAGCAGTATTTGAAGGATTGCTGGCGGTACCTCCGGTTGTTTCAGAAAAAGACACGTTTGGAAATTGTGCCTTTAAGGCTTCGGCATACGCATTGGGTCTCATGTCTTCCTCAGGAGGAAAAAATCGGGATAAGTAACCGTTAAACGCATAACCGGTGTGCTGATTGTATTCTACTTGATGCATACCGCCTTTGATGCCTCCCACGGTCATGGTGGTTTCTTTTTCTTCGGAAATTACCTTTACCTTGGTACCATAAGGCATAACGGCGAGTTTCTCACTATTCAAATTATCGTGTTGCCTAAGGGTAAGTCCGCTGGAGGCGGTAACATAGAGATGTTCGGGGCTGGTTTCTTCTGAAGCTTCAGCGACAGCAAGATCTTCAGGAAGGGCTTCAGTTTCGGTCTTTGTTTCGTTCTTGCAAGCGAAAAGAGCGAAGGCAAGTGCCAACGCAACGATGGGAAATGCTACTTTTTTCATAATTGTGTGGGTTTCGTTACTATTCAATTTCAAGTAGTTTTTATCTCATCTAGAATGCTAGTTTTAATTGTACATCTATGGATTCTTCCGAAGTGACCTTCAAAGACTTCTTAGTGTCGTTGTTGAGGTTCGATAATGAAATACCCAACAAACGTACCGATTCTTTCATTTTTTCTTGGAATAACAAATCTTTAACAGTCTCCATGATAAGGGATTGACTCGAAATATAAAGTGGAAGTGTTTTACTTCGTGTTTGTAATGTAAAATCACTGTACTTTATTTTTAAGGTGATCGTCTTTCCTGCCACCTTGCTTTTTTGCAATCGTCGCTCCACCTCTGCGGCGATCTCCTCCAAACGTTCCAGCATAAAAACTTCCGAAGCGATATTCTCATTAAAGGTACGTTCTGCAGCCAACGATTTTCGGGTGTGTTCGGGCTTTACCTTGCTTTTGTGAATGCCTCTCGACACATTGTAATAGTAATGACCGCTCTTCCCAAAATGTTCTTCCAAAAACTCAAGCGACTTTGCTTTTAGATCCTTACCTGTAAAGATACCCAAGCGGTACATCTTCTCTTTGGTTACTTTCCCCACACCGTAAAATTTTTTCACATCCAATTCTTCCAGGAAGGAAATGACCTCTTCCGGAGGGATCGTTTTTTGTCCGTTGGGTTTATTGATGTCACTCGCAACTTTAGCGATAAATTTATTGATCGATATTCCTGCCGATGCATTCAACCCGGTTTTTTCCTTGATCTTTGCCCTGATCTCCTGAGCAATGAGTGTTGCACTGGGATTGCCTTTTTTGTTTTCGGTTACATCGAGATAGGCTTCATCGAGCGATAACGGTTCTACCAGATCGGTATACTCAAAAAAGATCTTTCTAATGATCTTGGAGATCTCGTGGTAACGTTCAAAATTAGATCGTACAAAGATAAGCTCCGGACATAATTTTTGAGCCAGCACACTGCTCATTGCACTTCGAACACCATATTTTCGCGCTTCATAACTGGCAGCACTCACCACGCCGCGCTTCGAGCTGCCACCAACAGCAATTGGTTTTCCGCGCAGTTCGGGACGATCCAACTGCTCTACACTGGCGTAGAACGCATCCATATCTACATGAATGATTTTTCGAATGGGAAGCAACATCTCCATCCCATAAAATTATAATATCTTAGTGAGATACAATTCTCAAACGATTAGTTAATGTCAAAAACAGCCATACTCCTAGGCGCTACCGGATTAACGGGAGGTATTTTATTGGATTTTCTTCTAAAGGACAACACATTTCATCAAGTGAAGCTGTTTTCAAGAAGTCCCGTTGTACATAAGGATCCAAAAATTGAAGAACATCTTATCGATATGTTCAACCTAGAGGAACAAAGTGATAGCTTTACCGGCGATGTGGTTTTTTGTTGTATAGGCACCACTCAAGCCAATACACCCGATAAAGAAACCTACCGAAAGATTGACTATGGCATTCCTGTCACAGCGGCTACCCTTGCTAAACAGAACGGCATAGACATATTTGTAGTGATCTCTGCTATGGGCGCCGATGTAAAAAGCAGTATATTCTACAATAGAACAAAAGGAGAAATGGAACGGGATGTGCTTCAGCAGGGCATTCCAAACACATACATTTTACAGCCGTCGCTTATTGGCGGGGACCGTGATGAAAAACGTACGGGAGAACGAATGGCTCAATTTTTCATGGGGACGTTCGGTTTTTTAATTCCGAAGAAATACAAGATCATACAACCCGAAACTATCGCAAAGGCCATGCAACGACTATCCAAGACCGAAGCTGCCGAAACGCGTATCACTTCCGATAGGATCAAGGAAATTGCCAATGCTTGAGATCGAACGTAAATTTTTGGTTACTTCTGAAGCTTATAAAAAAGAAGCCTTTCGTAAAGAGCGAATAGTTCAAGGATTTTTGAACACACACCCGGATCGAACAGTTCGAGTGCGCATTAAAGGAACACATGCCTTTCTCACTGTGAAGGGGAGATCGAACGACGCCGGGACAATAAGATCTGAATGGGAAACACAGATCCCAATACCCGATGCTGAACAGCTGCTTACCTTGTGCGAGCCGTCAATTATTGAGAAGATCCGTTTTGAAGTGAAGATAGGACCTCATATCTTTGAAGTAGACGAATTCTTGGGAGCTAACGAAGGATTATCCATAGCCGAGATCGAGTTGACAACCGAAGACGAAACTTTTACAAGACCCGAATGGTTGGGGGTAGAAGTAACCGGTAAAACACAATATTACAATTCACAACTAAGTAGTAATCCGTTTAAATTCTGGAAAAAGTGAAACAATTCTTTATACTTATACTCTGCCCGCTGATGCTTTTATTTATAGCTTGTAGAACGACAAGTCTGGACGACGTCTCTGCCGCTAATACGGCAGCTAAGAACCAAAAGTCAATTGCTCAACTCAAAAAGGAATTAACGACCCAAGGATATGAGGTATTTGATTATGTAGATTCGAAAACAGGTGACACTACATTAATGCAGCAGTATTTTATCGCTTTCCTAAAACGCGGGCCCAACCGCTCACAGAACAAATCAGAAACCGACAGCCTGCAAACTTTACACCTAGCTCATTTGGGACGAATGTATCAAGAAGGGTATGCCGATATTTCCGGGCCTTTCGGGGATGATGGGGATGTACGTGGCATTACCATTTATAATGTTCCTACACTCAAGTTGGCCGATAGCCTTGCAAATATGGACCCAATGGTAAAAGCGGGGAGACTCGTCATTGAGGTACGTCCATGGTGGGCGGCCAAAGGATTTCCGCTACGTTAAAGCGGGGCACTATGAATTTCAATTTGTTGTCTAACGGCATTTCCATCTTGATCGGTCGCAGTGAGCAGATAGGTACCGGGCTTGGGAGCTACTGCCAATTCGTGGAAGGTCGTTGTGGCACCTATATAGACATTGTCAAGATACCAATAGACAACAGAATCGGGGATGCGATGTGCCAACTTAAAGATCACTTCGTTCACTTTTTCGTTAAATCCTTTGGGCAGTAGTACAGCTTCATTTTTCTTCGGAAAGATAAAATCCATAGTTCGTTCTCCTTCTTTGAGACAACCTTCAGCAAAAGATGGCAGTGGACGGTATTCGGGATGTAGCGGAGCGTAGTAGTATTCCATAAGCGGGGGCAGCACAAACCAGTTCTTCTGAACCATCTCTTCTAACGGATAACACGAGGTATTCACTTGTAGACTTTCAGAAGCATTTAAAAAAACCTGCTGATGGTATTGGCAGCTTTTAGTGCGCAGTCCCGCCTGTGGGATCCATTCTTTTTTCACCAAGTCACAATAAACCCCTGCCAAATGACCGCTTTTTTCACAAACCGAAACTTCTGTAAGCGCGTCGTATGGCATCCCAAAGTCAGAGGCGGGTGGAAGTACATTTAATACATCAAACAGAACCGGTGCCGCCGCTTGAATACCGGTGAGCCCGGGACGCCCTTCGCCGTCTGCATTCCCTACCCATATACCAATTGCGTAACGGGGTGTCACGCCAACGGCCCATGCATCTTTAAAACCAAAACTCGTTCCGGTCTTCCATGCGATAGGCTGCGAATTACTAAAGAAATTCCAATTGATCTCCCCTTCCGGGCGATTGACACCTTGAAGTGTTTTGAGGGTATGATAAATGGAGCCGGCGTCAAAAACAGGAGGATGAGCTTGCTTTTTTCCGAAGGAAACCACATCGCCTTTTATATAGATAGGTTGAGAGAATTCTCCTACTCTGTACTCACTGGAACTTTCGTTAAAATACGTAAGGGTCGAGGCCATTCCTGCATAGGCATTGGTGATCTCCCACAAAGAGCTTTCGGCTCCACCCAAGATAAGGGACAAGCCATAGAAATCGGTAGTACGATCGATACCGCTTAATTGAAAATCCTTGAGTTGTCTGTGGAAACGCTCCAACCCAAACTCGCGGAGCATCCTCACTGCCGGGACGTTTAAGGAACGCGATAAAGCTTCAGAGGCAGGAATGGCGCCGTGAAATTTCTTATCGAAATTCTCGGGACTATATCCATTGATCGTAGTGGGAATATCCACAACCAACGTATTTGGAAGCATTTCTCCGGCATCGAGCAAGGCAGCATACAGGAAGGGCTTTAATATACTTCCCGTGCTTCGATTTTTATTGATGATATCTACATAATTATCATGCTCCAACGAAGTGGGCGCGTTCCCTACGTAGGCCAACACCTCTTTTGTATTCACATCCAGAATAAGAATGGCGAGGTTGTGGATCTGATTTTGCGATAGTGTATAATGATGTTCTTGTGCAATGCGATTCACTTTGTGCTGAAGGGAATATAAAAGGGTGGTCGTAATGCGTTCTCCGGGATGCTCTTTCCGAAGACGTTCAGTAAAATGTGGTGCCACTTCCGGAAGAGGGTACGGTTTTCCTGGAAGGGATTCTTCCAAAGCTAACTCGTAGGTGGTTTTATCTATTACTTTTTTCTGAAATAATTTCAGCAATAAACGATTCCTTTTCTGCCGCAACAACGCTTCATTCTTTCCCGGGAAAATAAGCGATGGAGCATTAGGCAACACAGCTAAGGCCGAAGCTTGTCCCCAGCTTAACGAATGAGAAGGAATGCCAAAATAACGCCAAGAAGCGGTTTCCAATCCTACAACATTTCCGCCAAAGGGCGCATGTGAGGCATAGAGATTTAATATTTCGGACTTCGAAAATCCTGCCTCTAAACGAGTAGATTGGAAAATCTCGATGAACTTTTCGGTGTAACTTCTGTGCGAATTCTTACGAGAAAGTCTAATGACCTGCTGGGTGATCGTACTTCCTCCCCTGCGTTTGTGGGAGGTGATATTTTGCCAAAAAGCCTTCCCCATAGAAATAGGGTTGAAACCAGGATGCTGATAGAAGTACTCGTCTTCAAAGTGCAGTATGGCCTGCTCAAAACGGTAGGGAACGGAATCCATTTTTGGAAATCGCCACTGGCCATCCTCTGCGATCCTCGCTCCCAATAGGATACCCTCCCTACTTTCTAGCACCGTAGCGGTAGGATCCTGGAATAAAGGTTTTGGCAAACAAAAGAGCCACACTAAGAACAAACTAAGAAACAAAGCTATTTTGAGCTTGTGGTCTTTAAAGAAACTCTTCTTATGTGAGCGATCGCTTTTCACAATTCAACGTTTTATTGTGAGACCGTTACCCACATTCCCTTATTTCGCGCAAAATAGGTATTGTCGTACATGGCTTCCACCTGAGTGCCCGGCAAATAATAGGTGCCTAGATACGACGCATTTAATTTCACGGTAAAGGTTTTCGATTTCTTTGCGTCCAGATCAAAATAGAAATTCACGCGATCGTCCCTAATATCGATATAGCGGGCACTGCCTTGGGCACCACCTCCCAATTGGGTAAAACTGGTATTTACAACTTCCCAACCGCTGGGGAAAATCTTCGTGAGCGCTACATGGTGAATAGGGTCATTTGAGGTATTGGTAATAACTACTTGTGCCGTGATTTCAGTGCCTTGTCTTAGATTTGTGATGTCAAGGGGATTCCCTTCTCCGTCCAAATAACCGGATTGTATGCTCAAATTTCGTTTTTCGGCCAACTCTTCTCCAAGAGGTAATTTCCCTTTTTGAATAAGAGTTACGTAAACCACATTGTCTTTTTTGTTGGAGACTCTTACCGAATTGCTTCCCATAGTAATCCCCAGTGCTCGTTGAGCAACGGCTTTATCGGTTTTTATTGTAACCGAGGTTCCGTTTTGGGTGTACGTTAGCTCCAGAGCTTTTCCTCCGTTTTCTTGAACCATTTTCGCCATGGCCAACAATCCGTAGGCTGTCTCCTGAGTACTGTACCATTGCTGTGATGATAACGATTTGGCAAGTGATACTGCCAGATTACGTTGGGAAGGATCTTTTAAAAGAACCATGGTCTCCAACGCCATTGCTCTATTTCTAAATGGAGATCCAAACGTATAATAATCGTTGCGGCTGGGTTTAAAATCAATAGTTGCCGTCCCGGCGATCTCTTTCGCTGCCTGTGTTTTTCCGGCAAGGGCATACGCAGCTGCCAAACGCCACTTAGCATCATTACTCAAACGTTTTGACTCCCGTAATCGGTTCATGGCAGCGAGCTCGGGCTTACCGGCTAAGGCAAGGGTATAAAGTCGGTACGCCTGTGTCAAGCTCGAATTATAGTGCGTTTCGCTGTTGCGCCACTGTCTTGCTTCTTTTTGCTGAAAACGAAGCCAATTGCTCATGAAACTTATGGGCAATGCATAGCCTTTTTGCTTCGCTTCCAACATAAAATGACCTACGTAATTCGTGCTCCATGCATCACTTTCACGTTCTCCGGGCCAATAGCTCAGTCCGCCGCCGGTATTTTGATAGGTGCCTAATTTTCTAATTGCAGCCGCTACATTTTTTTGAATCTCCTGTTTTTTATCGAATGTAATATCAAACACATCATCGAGGAATAACTGCGGAAATGCAGCCGAAGTAGTTTGCTCGACACATCCATGAGGATACCTAATAAGGTATTCCATACGTTTTCCAAAATCCATGGGAGGGAGTGTGGAAAACTCCACTATCGCTTCGTTGCTCCCTGCCACTCCAAAGGTTTCGAACGCAATAGCTTTTGCTCCGTTTTCCGAAAGGGTATACGACACGGCTTTTTGAGAGACAGGATTGGGATTTTCAATATCTATCTCCACCTTATAACGTGCCGTCTCTCCATTGCCCGAAGCAATCACGTCAATGACCTGAACCGTATTGGTGGGAAGTACTTCAAATTCAAAAGCCACGATCTGTTCGCCCGGTTCATTGAAAGAAATACGTTGCTCTGTTCCGTTTATAGGTCGTAGCCCGTCTCCAACTTTCACCCGAACCGAAGCATTCTTAACTTTAGGCTCCATTGCAAAAACCGTTACCGGCAGGGTCACTTTTTCTCCCGGGGATAATTTACGCGGAAGGGAGGCAAGTACCATAAGTGGTTTCCGAACAGGCGTAGTGACATCGGTTTTTCCATAGGCACCGGTTTTGTTATTCCCCGCAATGATCATAGTACGTACAGAGCCTACATAATTGGGCATAGTAAGCTCATGTTTTGCCTTTTGGCCGGCCTTGAGCTCGAAAGGCCCCAAGTAGGTAACCACCGGCTTAAAGCGATCTGCCTTTCTGTTCTTGGCACCCGCCGCTGCATCACCGCCGCCAATGGCATATATAGAATTCACACTTCCTGAATAGGCTCCAATAACATAATCGTAGATATCAAATGTTTTTACCCCCAAGGCTTCTCTAGTATAAAAGGCGTCGTGAATCTTTGGTGTTTCGAAACGTGTGAGGTCTAAAAGTCCTTCATCGACCATGGCAAGGGTATAGATCATGGCCTTGTTTTCTTCTTCGGAAACAGTTACAGTAAACTTTTCTTCGGGCTTGAGAACCTTTGGGACGATCAGTTTTGGGTTTAGTAGTGTGGACGGGTCTTCAACTAACAATGGAATGACCCCGTACAGCCTTATAGGAAGATCATTTTTTGTCTGTTCGTGCGGCTGAAGCAACGATATATTCACATAGACGTTGGGAGCCATCTCCTTCGTGATCTCCACAGCCGCTTTGGTCTCCCCTTTTTTGGTTTTAATCCATTGTGTAGACAGGACCTCGGTGCCATTCTCTATGCTCAAGAGCGCACGTCCTTCACTTCCCGAGGGGAATGAAATAATAGCTTCATCGCCTACGGAATATTTTTCTTTATTCGCTGAGAAGACCAACATTTTGGCACTTTCGGCATCGCCCTCCATAGGGGCATTCCACCAATTCTTATAAAAATAAGCGATCCTTCCTGTGGCATGACCCGAAGCTTTATCGATCACACGAATAAGGTAACGACCGCCGCTATCTTCAGGAATATTGAGGGTAAATTTTCCTTTACTGTCGTTTCCGGTGGTTACGGTCATCGCTTTAACGGGGCGATGCACCGTAGCGTTTTCATATCGCGAAAGGTTACCGTCGCCACGGTTCCACCACCATCGCCATTCAATGCGAAATACTTTGACTTCAATCTCACGGCTTCCACCGGGATTCCCTTGTGCATCGACCGATACCAGATCGAACACAGTATTTGTGTCTGTATCATAAGAACCGTAGCGTTGTGCTACGGGAGAACGTAAACCTACAAAATGACTGTAAGGTGCAAGCTCCTTTGAGAACACATCGATTGAAAAATCACCCCCACCTTCAAAAATTTTTGTGAGAAAGGTGGCTTGCAGCATTCCGGGTGCCTTATTGCTTAGTTCAATACTTTTTGAAAAATCAATATTGCCTTCCGAAGAAAGTTTGGCATCTAACATAGAAATCTCTACCTCTTCAAATTCACGAACGGGGTCCTTAAAGGTGTAATTCTTAAATTTTTCAAAGGCTGTATTGGTACTGCGTAAGGTGGCAGTCATTTCGACCTTCAGATTTCGTGCCGGTGCCCCATGCAGCCATGACCCTTGGACCTTACCAGTAATGGGTTTGCCGGCATCCAAAATGGTATCGTCAAAATCTAGTTTGATCTTAAGCCTATTGGGTTTAATGGTAGCTACTTTTAATGTTTTATTAAATGTAGCACCTCCAACGGTAATGAGTGCATTCCAGTTTCCCGAAGGCGCAGCAGCTTCGGTCTTGATAGGGAAATAATAGAACCCGTTCACAGAATTAGCAGCAATATCGCGATGAACCAATTTTCCGCGGGCATCCGTAACTTCCAAGGTAACAGGATGTTCTTTAGGTAACGGATTATCTTCATCGTTAAGAACAAAAGTTAAATGGATACTGTCGCCGGGACGATAGACGCCTCTTTCGGTATAGATAAAACCTTTTAGCCCTCGTTGCAATTGCTGACCAGAGACATCGAAATTGCTTAAAGATAGCGCATTGCCATCTTCCAATTTCGCATAGGCGTAATGATCTCCTTTTTGGGCCACCGCAAAAGCAATTGTCTTGTCACTGTCGTAAAGCGTAAGGCCGTCATTGTCGGTGGTAACAGTTTCTACTAATTGTTGCTGAAAATTGTACAATTTTATTTTTACACCACTTTCGGGTGCTGTGCTAAGTATATTATTGGTCGCAAATTGATAAGACCGATTGTTTCCTTTCTTAACGATAAGCCCAAGGTCGCTCCCTAAAATATTGGCGCTCACAATGCGTTCTTCATTATAATAGGCGGCATGGCAGGGATTGTCCCGTTCCTGCCAATTGTAGGTGTAATTTCTCCAACGATAGATTTCGTTGTCCCAATAACGCTCCTCGCGTTCGTCCTCGTCACCCGTGAATGTTTCTGCATACTCTTCTTCGTAGTAGTAATCTTCCTCTCCTTCGTTTAAAGTAACTTCACCCTCCACACAATCGTATAAACTATATTCTTTTGTAAAACTGAATTCCACTCGGTACAACGCGCCAGGGTCTGCAGCAAAGAAATCAGATAGATTAATAGCATATGCCTTCCACAGACCGTTAGCGCCAATGCTGTTCTCCTGAAGGTTGATGGTCTTCTTAGCAACTTTTCTTCCCACACGACGGATGTCGTAATAGTTTGGATTATTGAGGTCTGAGCCCTGCAGGAACTGAAGCATATTGTTTTCAAAAATCTTCACAACCCTTACATCCACAGCCATTAGGTTTACAGCTTCAAAATATATAGGAGTGGCGGCAGCATTTGGTAAGATACTTCCGCTGGACAGCAGTCGCACTGCGGGTTTCAGCTGTTCGAACGAAATTAATTCAGAAAAATCTTTCTTTAGTGAAAATCCTTCGGAATTTTTTATGCCGCTAAATACCGTGGCCCGTACCTCGCCGGTCAACCTGTTGGGAGGATAGATGTGTAATACATTGCCGTCTACCTCAAAACGGAGTTCGTTGGCGTTCTCAATGGTGACCAATCCTGAAAAATCCTGATTGGCCTTTAACGGATCCGAAAAATTGATCGACAGCGAAGCCTGGGGAGCCACCGTACTCTTTACATCCACCACTTTAAAGTTGTTTTGACCCGGAATGGGGAAAGTGGTGCTCCCCTTCGTATCATTCTCAACGGGGTCGCCATCCCATGTAATCTTAATATTGGTATCCTCCATGCTTCGTTGAATGCTGTCTATGGTGAAGTTGAAGAATTTTGCATGTCCGGTGTCGTTTCCCCATTTGAAGGCAAGCTTTTTCTTCCCTTGTCTTGCCTGTATCAATTGATGGGCTTTTTCTGAAGAAATCAGGTCGGACACTTCCAGTGTACCTTCCAAATACTGCCATTCTTTGCTATACGATTGAAGTCCTAAAACATCGATCTTAAAATTGGGCGTAATGGTCTTAAAGCTGAAGGTGTACTCTCGAAACGCTTTCTCGACATCCTCATAGAGCTTGTGAAGTTTTACTGTAACCGTATATTCGGTATCGGGTTGGAGAAATTCTGAAGGTTGAAAAATAAGGGTTCTGTCCTTCTCTATGGTAAGGACTCCTTTGGTCTTTGGAGTGATCTTTAGATAGTCTGAAGGAATCTCCTGTGTGAGCTCATATTGCTGAAGCGGTTGCGACAGTTCTATACGTATGGGCGTAGTGATGGATTGAATTCCGTAGGTATTATATGCAATATAGTCCCTAAACTTAAAGAGATTATCGGTTTCTGAAGATTCATTTTTATCGCCGCAAGAAAAAATCAAGAGAAGGGCGAGTACAGAGAAAAGACGACGCAAAGCATTCATACACGATGGTTTAAAAGGTACTTAAAGTTACAAAAAGGGATGTTTAATTGCGATCCAAGAAGTTGATTTCTCAGATTCTTAAAACAGACCGAAAGGCAAGATGCTTCGGCTCGTTACAATAAAACAGTTTAGGGAGGTGGTGTTTTCTTCAACGTAACGAGCGCAGCTCTTCGTATACAATGTGACCAAATTTAGGAAGAGTTTAACAGCCGGTCTTTACCCATTCATGTTTTCTTCACGATGGAATTCGTATTCCCGCTCTACTTTGCAAATGCGTACGGTATACGATTGATACCAAGTTGACCTTCCGAGGTGTTGAGCTTTTAAATGTTCCAAATGCGACTTCCAGTGTAGAATGGCGTTGAGGTCTTCCCAATAGCTAATGGTAATCCCAATCCCATCGCGTGCATGATCCATGCCCAAATAACCGGGCTGTTTCGCAGCCAGTGCTTCCATGGTTTCCGCCATTTCTGCATATCCGGTAAGATCGCTGGTTTGAGTATTGGTGAAAATAACCGCGTAATAAGGAGGCTTCATCTACTCGTTCTTATAGATGCCTATACTAAGTTCACCTGTTGCATTCATATGAGCACGGTACATTCCGGCAGTATTAAACTCCATGGCTACATTTCCGTTTTTATCGATGGAAATAATTCCGCCGTCCCCTCCAAGCGCAGGTACCTTTTTTTGAATGACCTCTTCGGCGGCTTGTTGAAGAGACCATCCTTTATATTCCATCAAAGCAGAGATATCGTGTGCTACCATCGCACGAATGAAATATTCGCCCCAACCGGTAGATGAAACAGCACAAGTGGCATTATTTGCGTAAGTGCCAGCACCAATGATAGGCGCATCCCCTATACGGTTCCAGCGTTTGTTAGTCATTCCCCCGGTAGAAGTACCGGCGGCTAAGTTGCCCTTCTTGTCCAAAGCGACACAACCCACGGTTCCAAATTTTGAATCTTTACTAAAGGGATCTGCAAAGGCCGTCTTTCCATCGTGGTCCAACTCGGTTTTCTCTTTTTCCTTAATGCGTTGCAGAGATTGGTAGCGGTTCTCCGTATAAAAGTAAGCAGGGTCTACAAGCTCGAAACCACGTTCTTGTGCGAACATTTCTGCGCCTTTTCCACTTAGCATTACATGTGGAGAATCGTTCATGACCGCCAATGCCAGATCAATGGGATTCTTTATTCGTGTTACTCCGGCAACCGCACCGGCATTGAGGGTCGCGCCGTCCATGACGGAAGCATCCAGCTCGTTGGCTCCTTCATGAGTAAATACCGCTCCTTTCCCTGCATTAAAAAGAGGCGAATCTTCCATAACATTAATCGTCTTTGTCACGGCCTCCATGGCGGTACCTCCTTGCTTCAAGATTTCATGTCCAACCCGAATCGCCTCTTCCAGTTTTATTTTATAAGCTCTTTCCAAAGAATCGCTCATATTTTCCTTTAAAATGGTGCCGGCACCGCCATGAATGACGATACCGAAATTTTCGGCAGGGGTTTTGGCAACTTCTTCATTTTTACTGTCAATTTCTGAATCTTTCACTTCGCTTTTGCAACTGAAAAGCGTTAAAATACTGATGAGAAGTGTTAAAGTTTTGAGATTCTTCATATTATGGATTTAGAGACCTAAGATAACGTAAATTCCTTTGTTTTCCGCAGCTGAAAGGATGAATTGTTGTAGGAATTTTTAAAATTTAACTGTAAAAAATCGATTAACGACACAATAAATTCGATTAAATGCATTTTATGTAAGAAAATTTTCTATATTTGGATCAGCATCATGCCCCAAATTTGATGCCCCCCGTATTATGAACCTACTTAAAACCGGCCTTTTGGCTATGGCATTTATATGCCTTGTTACCTCTTGTCAGAAAGATGAGGGCGTTGCTCCCGAAGAGATCAACTATTCTATCGATCTTAACCTCGCTCAGGAAACAGACTGGGTCATGGCAGAAGAGATCTTAGATCTTATTAACGCACACCGAAGATCAATTGGTCTTTCAGATATAAAGAAAGACCAGCAATACGCTTCGGCTTATGCTGTGGATCATACCCAATACATGATCGACATCGAGCAAATCAATCACGATAATTTTGGTATTCGTTCTCAAGCTTTGAAGCAAAGGGGAGCCCAAGTAGTAGGGGAGAATGTCGCTTATGGATATGAAACAGCTGCCAGTGTAGTAAGCGCTTGGCTCAACAGTGAAAGCCACCGTACTATTATAGAAGGAAATTATACACATTCAGGTTTTGGCGTCATGCAATCAGATAAAGGGCGCTATTACTTCACACAACTTTTCTATAGAAAGTAAAAGAAATCTTTTCTTTTTCTTTTAAACCATTTGCCGTATTTTTATGCAACTCATAAACATACGGCTATGGCTATTAAAGGACCTTTCAATTTAAATGCTTGGGTAGAAGAAAACCGAGACCTGCTCAAACCACCTGTTGGCAATAAAAATCTCTACAAAGATGCAGGTGACTATATTGTAATGGTCGTGGCCGGTCCCAACGCACGCAAGGATTATCATTACAACGAAACAGAAGAACTTTTCTATCAGCTGGAAGGTGAGATAGAAGTGCATGTGCAAGATGAAGGGAATAAACGCACCATGAAGCTTGGCCCCGGGGATATGTATCTTCATCCGGCAAAAGTGCCGCATTCTCCGGTTCGAAAAGCGAATTCCATTGGCTTGGTAGTCGAGGTAAAACGCGCAGGAACTGATGCAAAGGACGGACTGCTTTGGTTTTGCGATAACTGCAATAACAAGCTATACGAAGTGTACTTCCCTTTGGATGATATTGAGAAGGACTTCCTAAAACACTTCAAGAAATTCTACGGCAGTAAAGAACTTCGTACCTGCAATAATTGCGGCGAAGTGATGGAGGCAGACCCTCGCTTCACTCAAGACACCTAAACCGTTTAAAGACCTTCGGTTTCATTTTACAATCTACTGCATATTGTGTACCTTCGCAGCTCACAAATTAGCGAATAAAAAACATACAATTTATGTCAACTGTAGCAACCTCTTTCGGGATTGAAGAAGCCCTGGAACAATTAGGAATTAAAGAAGTAAATAAAGGGACCTCCACCGGGAACGATTGGTTTTCCAGCGGAGAAGAAATCGCTTCATACTCTCCGGTAGATGGAAATTTAATAGGAAAGGTCACCACCACATCAAAAGAAGATTACGAAAAGGTAATGCAAGCGGCGACTTCGGCTTTTAAAACGTGGCGCGTTATGCCTGCGCCTCAACGAGGTGAGGTCGTACGACAGTTTGGAGAAGAGCTAAGAAGACTTAAAGAACCTCTTGGTAAATTAGTTTCCTATGAAATGGGAAAGAGCTATCAAGAAGGTCTCGGAGAAGTACAGGAGATGATCGATATCTGTGATTTTGCAGTGGGTCTCTCTCGTCAATTGCACGGATTAACGATGCATTCGGAACGTCCCGGGCACCGTATGTACGAACAGTATCATCCGTTAGGCGTTGTAGGGATTATTTCTGCGTTCAATTTTCCGGTAGCGGTATGGGCTTGGAACACGGCTCTGGCATGGATCTGCGGAGATGTTTGTGTTTGGAAACCTTCTGAAAAGGCACCGTTATGCGGTGTTGCTTGTCAGAAGATCGCTGCAAGTGTTTTTAAAAGGAACAACCTGCCGGAAGGTATTTCCTGCTTGATCAATGGTGACTATCGCGTTGGAGAATTTATGACCACCGATAAAAGAATTCCGCTTATTTCTGCCACAGGTTCCACCCGAATGGGAAAAATAGTAGGAAGAACGGTTGGAGAGCGTTTGGGGAAATCCTTATTGGAACTAGGAGGGAATAATGCTATCATCGTGACCCCGGATGCCGATATCAAGATGACGGTCATTGGAGCTGTCTTTGGTGCAGTAGGAACTGCAGGTCAGCGATGTACTTCTACCCGTCGCTTGATCATACACGAAAGCATCTACGATAAAGTGAAGGATGCCCTTGTTGCAGCCTATGGACAATTGCGAATAGGGAATCCGCTGGATGAGAACAACCACGTTGGGCCGTTAATTGATACCGATGCGGTGAAGATGTATCAAAAAGCATTGGAAAGCGTAGTAGAAGAAGGTGGAAAGATAATTGTAGAAGGTGGCGTGCTTCAGGGGGAAGGCTACGAAAGCGGTTGTTACGTAAAGCCTGCGATCGCAGAAGCAAAGAACAGTTACAGTATTGTACAGCATGAAACATTTGCTCCTGTCTTGTATTTACTGAAATACAGCGGCGATGTCGAGAATGCTCTTGAAATACAAAACGGGGTAAATCAAGGATTGTCCTCTGCCATCATGACCAACAATTTGAGAGAAGCTGAGCGCTTCCTTTCGCATGCGGGGAGTGATTGTGGAATCGCCAATGTGAACATCGGAACTTCTGGTGCCGAGATTGGAGGAGCCTTTGGAGGAGAGAAGGAGACCGGTGGGGGTCGCGAAAGCGGAAGTGATGCTTGGAAGATCTATATGAGACGTCAAACGAATACTATTAACTACACAACAGAATTGCCCTTGGCGCAGGGAATCAAATTCGATCTTTAATAAGAGCCATGGTTAAGTACAAAAAGGCCGCTTTTAAAAGAGCGGTTTTTTTTATACGTTTTTTTCTGAATAAGCGTTCTATATTGAAAAATATGAAACGGTCATACTTCATACTATTGCTCTGCACATTGATGGCGTGCTCAAAAAGCACTACCGACGATGCTATTACATGTACCGAGGAGTTCGTATACGGTTTAAATGTCACCGTACGGGATGCAAATACCGATGTGCTTCTTACCAATGACGAGGTTACGGTACTAGCTCAAGACAATGATTATAGTGAAATGTTGGCGTTCAGTTCAGTAGTTTTCTTAGGAGCGGGCGAACGTCCCGGCACCTACATACTAACCGTGGCAGGGGCTAATTATGAAACGTTGGTAAGTGATCCAATTACCATTGTCCTTACCGAGGACGAATGCCATGTGATACCTCAAGCCATTGAAGTACGCGTTCAGCCCAATTAATTTCTTCCTTTTTCTTCTGGATACAGCGTCCAAACCGGATCGCTTTGCCATACTTCTTTTGTGTTGACATCCATCACCGATAACGGCCCTTTAAATGCGGCACCGGTATCCACGTTCCATACATTGGCAAAATTTAAAGGTTCCATGGACCCTAAGCGTGTCGTCGGTGTGTGTCCTATGTAAATTTCGGAGAATAATTGAAGCCGTTTTGGGTAACGATCAGAGGTCGTGTTAATGTTGGGATTCATTGAAACAACCATTTCCCAGAGCGTTCGATCCCAATACACCGTATTTGGATAATATTCATGTTCCGGACCGTGAAGGTTCGTAAACCCGGCATGCAGGAAAAGTCTATTCTTTGAATCCACATAATAGTTCCTTAAGTTTTCAAGGAAGGCGATATGTTGTGCAATTTCTGCTTCGGAAAGATTTGCGTAACTTTTTTTACTAGATTCCCCTCCGTGTAGCAACCACGTTGGATTGTTGTCATCGTGCTTCAGAAAATTATAAAGCAATTCATCGTGATTCCCGCGAATAAAAAGGCAGGTATACTTTTTAGCAAGATCGATCAAGTACGAAACTGTTTCCGAAGACTCACTCCAACCATCTACATAATCGCCTACGAAAACTAGCTCATCTTCCGAAGTGAGCTTAACTCGCCTAAGGACCTGTTCCAAAGCACGAAATCCGCCGTGTATGTCGCCAACCACTAATGTTCTCATTATTGTAAAAATAATACAATGACCACTAGAATAACAAGAATGGCAAGCACAAAGAAGAATATTTTCCAGAAGGAATAAGGTCGTTGACCGGATAGGATTCCTGATTGGCCGTTTACAAAGAAATTATAGCGTTTTCCATTGTAACGGTAGGCGCTAATATACACAGGCAGCAGAATGTGCTTAAAGGTTTCTTCGCTCAAAGTTACGTGCATGGAGGATACCGTTTGCGTATCACCACCAATATCACGTCTCACCCACTTGTCTGCAATCTTATTGGCTTCCTTATTCGATTCTAAATGACCGTCTAATAGGGGTACCGTATATTTTTCGGTCACAAAACCGGACAAATAACTGCTGTCAAAAGGTTGTAATTTTGTAAGGTCCCAGCGGGCGACCTTGGCAGGGATCACGCCATCACGTTGTTTTGATGCTTTGATGAGCGTATCATCCACAAAGCCATTCACACTCCCCGAAACCGGTGTCCATCGGGTTCGCCGTTCTTGTCGCATACGTGTAACCGATTTACCATTGACGGTGGTGGTATACGGGACACTTACATAATAATAGTCTCCCCGTTGGCCGGTATAGGTGGCGTGTAACTGCGCATCGAAGGTCCAATAAGGCGCGTACAAGCCTTTGGTGTTTTGAGGGTCTATAGCCGCTTTTTTTAAATTGTTGGGAGCAAACCACAAGCCATCTACCCACTTTTTAAAAATCTGGTGCGCTTTGTTTTGATTGATCTGAAAAGGTAGAACCGCGCCGGGCAAAATCCAGTCTTCCGAATACATATCTTCAACGATCAAGGGCATGCTGCAATAGACGCAATGGAGCGATTTGTAGTTTTCTTCTACATGCTGGTTGGCCCCGCAATTCTTGCAATGGAGCATGGTAATGCGCTCTGTATGTGAGGCTGCCCCCAATTGATCCAAGTATGGTTTGAGTTCTAACTCTTCAAAACCACTTTCAGCAGGTAGGATCTCTTGTATATGACCACAATATTCACATTTTAATTCGGTGGTGCCGGGGGCATACACCAATTCTGCTCCACAATTGATGCAGGATTTCTTAAGTTCCGATTTTTGTAAAGGAGTGTCTTGCATTTGCTTTTCAAACAATGCCTTCGCAACCTAAGGCTGCGAGAACAAAGATGATCATTATTGTCCCGGAAGTGGCGGCGGGGTATTTCCTCCTAAGAAGGCTTTTAATTCTTCTATTTCATTTAATGCAGCCCAGTTTTGCATGCCTTGTTTCCAAACAAGGGTATCCTTATTGACGGTTCGATTGGCGAACAATGTTTTGAGTTGTTCAAAACTTACCGGGCCTGCCTGTTGACCATTATGAGCATAAAAATATTGTACGGCGGCCGGCATCGGTGGCGGCATAGCGCCCCCTTGTTGCATGGGGGCTTGTTGCTGTCCGCCCATTTGCGGGTTCATCATGCCTCCCATTTGCTGTGCAAGAACGAAGCCCATGCCCATTCCCATTCCTGCTCCGGCGGTTCCACCTTCATTACTGGCAGCAGCTTCGATTGCTTTAGCCGTTTTAAATTTGGTCAATTTATCAAGATCCAGTTTGTCAATACGGCTGTATTCAAAGATCTCTTTTTTGAGATCTTCGGGCATGGAGACATTCTCGATGTAGAATTTTTCTAAAGAAATCCCTACACTCATAAACTCCGGTTGCATCACTTCCTTACATGTTTCGGACAGTTCTGTTGTATTTGCCGCATACAGCTCAATGGGCAGATTGGCCTGACCCACTGTGTCGGTAAAACGAGTCGCGATCAAACTTTTTAAATGTTCATTGATCTCAAAATTGGTGAAGTTATTGTCGGTACCCACAATATCCACAATAAATTTACCGGCATCATCGATACGGAAAGCATAGGTTCCAAACGCACGGATCTCCACCAGTCCGAAGCGTTCGTCTTGAAGTGTGATAGGGTTCTTAGTACCCCATTTCTCGTCGGTGAAAAGGTGAGTATTCACAAAATAGACTTCTGCCTTGAACGGGCTGTCAAAACCGTATTTCCAGCCTTTAAGGGTGGTAAGGATAGGGAGGTTTTGCGTATTCAATGTGTAGGTGCCGGGTTTAAAAACATCGGCAAGTTGCCCTTCGTTCACAAATACGGCGGTTTGTCCCTCGCGTACTATAAGCTTGGCGTTGTTCTTTATTTCGTTCTGGTAGCGTTCAAACCGATGGCAAATGGTGTCATCGCTATAATCCAGCCACTCGATGATATCAATGAATTCGTGACTTAGTTTTTCTTTGATCTTGTCAAAAATGCCCATGAGAGTGTCGCTTTTAAAGTTGGTGATTAAAGATAGGAAATTTCAATACAACAAAAGTTAACTGTACTTTACCTTCCGAAGGATTCGAACTGTTTCCTTAAACGATTGGTATACATTTCCTTTAATTTGTTTCAAATAATCTTTGGCTTCGTATAATTTTTCTTTTGCTTCTGAAAAATCGTTGAGATAACAAATGAGATAAGTGGCCGGAAGATTCTGTAGATCTTTTTCTTCGGAAGGGGATAAAGGTACCTTTTTCTGAAGCTTCCGAAGCAAGGCATTATTCGCATTATAGATATGAAACAAGGTCTTTTTGTTAAATCGAGGAGGTTCAAAAATGAGCTTGGAATCGATTTGGTGAGAGCCGTTTTCCTTAAACGTTATGGTCACTTCCTCCAAAGGATAGTATTTAAACTGATTGTTCAAACCTAAGTGAACATACTCTGTAATTTTGAACTCACTTTCGGAATAGGCGATACTCACTTCATCCAACGCTGAATAGAACAGCCGAACTTGCTCGTTGATAAGTTCAATGTCTACTCTCGAATAGTAGGTATTTTCTTTTACTTGTTTGGTATATCCTGCCCAACACACCACAAAGAGCTCTTTAAATACTTTGTAATGCGACTCCAAGTCGGCATGCCGATGGTTAATGAAATCTATTACCCCATCCAGTGTAAGTTGGATGTTGTTTTGTGCATTGGTCTCGATGGATGCGACAATCTCCGAATTCACGTCTTCGATCACGATGTCAAAATTTTTGGGCATCGAGATACTACCATCACGTAAAAAAATAGATCCGCCCCAATACTTCCAAATATTCTTGCGAAGTGAAGTAATTTTCCCATTGGGGCGTATCGTGACCAATCCAACCACTTTGCCATCCGGGAGATGTGGGAACGCAACATTTTCGTAGACAATTAGAGGAGCATGCGTTAGGTATGCATTTACCAAATTTTGGATCTTACTGTCATCAAAAAAATCCACCCCACGTATCTCGTTCGTCTCGTCCTCCACCCCGATTACGATGTATGAATTATTCTTGGGGTTGCTGTTGCTCAATGCACAAATGTGTTTTAAGAATTTCGCTTTTCCTTCTTTGCTTCCCAGATCAATGCTACGCTTCTTGTCATAAAAACTGCTCTCATCGTTGTGAGCAAGTAAATTTTTAATCAAGAGGCGCTTGTTGATCATTTGGAGTTCGATTTGTGATAACGGGAGCTATGATTCAATCTTCACCTTTTATTAACGATCGTACTGCTTGCTTGGTCTAAACACATTACAGTAAGGTCTGCAATGTTAACGTGAGGAGGGCGGGTGACGGCAAACCAGATTACCTCTGCAATGTCTTTGGCTTGTAAAGGTGTAAATCCTTTGTACACGTTTTCAGCACGGGACGTATCTCCTTTAAACCGTACTTCGCTGAATTCGGTTGCAACCAAACCCGGATTGACAACTCCTACCTTTATTCCTGTGCCATTAAGGTCCAGCCGCATCCCTTGATTGATAGCATCCACGGCATGTTTACTTGCACAATACACATTTCCTTTGGGATACACCTCCTTCCCGGCCGTTGATCCAATATTTATAATGTGTCCTTGCTTGCGTTCCAACATCTTTGGAAGTACCGCCTTGCTTACATATAACAACCCTTTTACATTGATATCCAACATAGCATCCCAATCGGAAGTCGAACCCTCTTGAATTGGATCCAAACCATGTGCATTTCCTGCATTATTAATAAGAATATCTATTTCTGAAAAAGCATCGGGAAGCGATCCTAAAAGGTCGAAGACCGTCTTTTTGTCCCGTACATCAAAGGACAGGGTATGGATCTGTGTATACTCATTCAACTCGGCGGCGATCTTCTGCAAACGTTCTTGGCGTCGGCCACAAAGAATAAGCTTAATGTTGTGTTGAGCGAAAAGCTGAGCGGTCGCAAGACCAATTCCGGAAGTGGCTCCCGTGATAAGTGCTGTTCTCTGTTGCATGTTCAATTTTTCCCTAAATGTAAAGGTTCTTTAACATTTTATAAAGTTAATTGACAGTTAAATGCGTAGTTAATCATTGTTAACTATCATTCTATAAAGACAGACTGTGATTAATTTTATAATAGTGTTGTCATTAAAACAATTTTTAAAATGATTCGACACCATTTAGAACCTAAAAAATAAGCCATGAAATTTATATTCAATTTAATAGCACTCACATTTATTGTTGTTGCAGTAAATGTATTCGATTTTGCAAAAAGTGAATTTTCTTCAGAAGAAGAAATTAAAAAGGAGCGGGATATCATAAATGAAGCAGACGCTCCTACAGACGGCGCCATCTTGGGAAGTATTATTGCACCTAACGCTCAGGTGGTTATAAAGGGTTCTAACGGAGAAGAGAAAATTATTGGAATGGCCGATTCCAACGGGGAATTCTTTATTAACGGATTTGACGCGGGTATCTACGATATCATAATAAAAGCCCTCTCAAAAGACGATGTAAAGACCTATACCTTTGAAGATGTTGAAATTCGTACGGGAGAAGTTACAGCGCTCGGCACCGTAACCCTAGAATAATAACAGAAACCTAATAAGGAGAAGGGGAAATAAGATATTTCCCCTTTTTTTATTTTAACCAATTATTAACAGGATTTTTCTAGAGAAATCTCCAATTTGCGTGGTTGTTAGAAACCAGATATATACCGATAGATTTTTGAGTATGGAACAAACAAATACTGCCATGGATATTGGCGCGTTGAATGAAAAGATTGAGAAAGAAAGTGCTTTTGTCGATATCCTGTCCTTAGAGATCAACAAAGTTATTATAGGTCAAAAACACATGGTGGAGCGTTTGCTCATTGGCTTATTGGGCCAAGGTCATATCTTGTTGGAAGGAGTACCCGGTTTGGCAAAAACACTGGCTATTAACACCTTGTCCAAAGCTGTCCACGGAACCTTCAGTAGAATTCAATTCACTCCCGATCTTCTTCCTGCCGATGTGGTTGGAACCTTGATCTACAATATGAAGCTTAACGACTTCAGTATAAAAAAGGGGCCCATTTTTGCCAATTTTGTACTTGCCGATGAGATCAACCGAGCTCCGGCCAAAGTGCAATCGGCTTTATTGGAAGCCATGCAAGAAAAACAGGTGACCATAGGCGAGACCACTTTCACATTAGACCGTCCATTTTTGGTCATGGCGACGCAAAACCCCATTGAGCAGGAAGGAACCTATCCCTTACCCGAAGCACAAGTAGACAGATTCATGTTGAAAACGGTCATAAAATACCCTCAAATTGGTGAGGAACAACGTATCATTCGACAAAACCTGCAAGAGGGATACGAAACTATTAACCCGGTGGTAACGCTCGACCAGATTAAAAGAGCTCAAGCGGCCGTTCGTGAGGTATATATGGATGAAAAGATTGAAAAATATATCTTGGATATCATCTTTGCTACCCGAACTCCGGAGCAATATCGTTTGTCCGATCTAAAACCGCTCATCAGTTTTGGCGCTTCACCTCGGGGTAGTATTAATTTGGCCATGGCTGCCAAATGTTATGCGTTTATCAAGAGACGAGGATATGTCATCCCGGAAGATGTTCGTGCCGTTGTGCACGATGTATTGCGTCACCGTATAGGAATTACCTATGAGGCAGAAGCAGAGAATATCACTTCGGAAGATATTATCAATAAGATCGTTAACGAGATCGAAGTACCCTAACAGGTTTTAGCATCGAACTTCCGCAGGCAGTTTTACCAATTGCTATTCTGTGATGGATCATAGCACTACCAATCAGCAGCTCCAACCGCTTACGAAAGAAAATGGATACGAAAGAACTTCTTAAGAAAGTACGAAAGATCGAGATCAAAACGCGTCGCCTAAGCGATCACGTTTTTGGTGGCGAGTATCACAGTACCTTTAAAGGGCGCGGGATGACCTTTAGTGAAGTGCGGCAGTACCAATTTGGAGATGATGTGCGTAACATCGACTGGAATGTAACGGCGCGTTACAACGAACCCTTTGTAAAAGTGTTTGAAGAGGAGCGTGAACTCACCATGATGCTATTGGCAGATATAAGCGGTTCTGAATTCTTCGGAACGGACACTCAGTTTAAGAATGAGATCGTTACCGAAATCGCTGCTACGCTTGCTTTTTCGGCCATGCAGAACAATGACAAGATAGGACTTATTCTGTTTTCAGATACTATAGAGTTATTCATCCCTCCCAAAAAGGGAAAATCGCATGTACTGCGCATTATCAGGGAACTATTGGAGTACAAACCTCAAAGCAAAAAAACCGACCTCGCTCAAGCACTTAAATACCTAACCAATGTGATGAAAAAAAAGGCCATTGTTTTTGTCCTCTCAGACTTCATTACAGACGATTACAAGGACACCTTAAAAATTGTTGCAGGCAAACACGATGTTACGGGAATACGTATCTACGATAAACATGAGGAGTCCATCCCTAATTTAGGAATGGTAAATATGCGAGACGAAGAGACCGGAGAATATCTTATGGTGAATACGGCTTCTAAAGCCGTTCGAAACTCGTATTACGCTTTTTACAGGGATCGGGTCGCCTATTTCGAAGATGCCTTTCTGAAAAGCGGCGCAGGTGCTTTGAGTTGTAGGGTAGATGAAAGTTATGTAAAGAAATTATTAGGCTATTTTAAGCGACGTTAAATGAGAAGAAGCGTGTTTCATATAAAGCATACATTACTCCAAAGCATTTTTTGGCTACTCTTATGTTCCCTTTTATGGATCCCGGCACAACATGCTTCAGCTCAAGTTCGATCTTCTATAGACAGCACCGCTATTAAAATAGGAGAAGAGATCCAGTACACTATAGAAGTGGTCACAGATACAACCGATCTGGTCGTATTTCCCGAAGGACAAACCTTCCTTCCCTTGGAGGTGATCGAATCGTACAAGATCGACACCACTTATGAACAGGCAAAATACAGACTCATCAAAAAGTACGGACTCACTCAGTTCGATTCGGGGTCGTATACCATACCCCCTCAGCGAGTGGTCATCAATGAGCAGATAGCAGCAACCGATTCACTTCGGGTTGAGGTGCGCGATGTGGCCGTTGATACTACCTTGCAAAAGATGTTTGACATCAAACCGGCCATGGACGTAGCAGATCCGCCGTACGATTTCCTGAAAATGTTGTATTGGCTCCTTCCATTATTACTGCTATTAGCCGTTTTGGGTTATGTGTTATTCCGAAGAAAACAAAAAAGGGAAGCCGAAGAGAAGCAACTTCCTCCGTACGAAGAGGCTATTGTAGCTTTAAAAGCATTGGACCATTCAGACCTGCTGAAACAAAACAGATCTAAGGAATACTATTCCCAACTTACCGAGATCGTTAAACGGTATCTCGACAGGGAAGTGGACGATGCGGCCCTTGAAAGCACAAGTGACGAATTAATTGCGCGACTTCAGCTACACAAGGACGCAGGACATTTTGATTTCGACACCGAAACTATCCAACATCTGGACGATGTATTAAAACGCGCCGATCTTGTAAAGTTTGCGAAGATGCAGCAAGCCACCGAACAAGCGGAGACCGACAGGAAGACGATAGAATCCATCATTACCGAGACCCATGAGGTGATCCCCGAACCTTCTGAAGAAGAACTACTGCGCAATGAAGCCTATGCAGAGGCCGCTCGAAAAGCAGCGAGATCCAGAAAGAGAAAGCGACTCATTGGAATTGTTATCATGGTTGCTTTAGTTACCATAACGGTCAATGGAGTTACCCAAGGATGGGGAACTATGTGGGAAAACCTGTTTGGTTCCGAGATGAGCGAACTCGCAAACGGTCGTTGGATAAAAAGTGAATATGGTAATCCGACGGTGATCATAGAAACCCCGGATGTGCTCATTAGAAAGGAAATTCCCATCCCGGAGGAAGTAAAAGAAGTGGTACTTTCTTCTCAGTATTTTGAGTTTGGTTCTAAAGACACGTTCTACGTGTCGGTTAACACAAACACCTATAACTCAAAGATGATGCAGGATGAGGATATGGACCTGGATGTAGCCTTAGAAGGCGGCTTAAAAGGAATTGAAGCCTTAGGTGGGATCAACATTGTCACTAAGACTGAAGAATTCTCTACAGATAAGGGTATCTCGGGTCTCAAAGCGTATGGAGAATTTGAGTTGTCCGACAATAAGAATAAGAAAATAGAATATGAGATGCTCTTGTTCAAACAGAACAATGGCCTGCAGATCATTACAATCATTTATGAGAAAGACCTTACCTATGCGGAGGAGATGAAAGAACGCATTATACGATCGGTAGAACTAGAAATATTGGAGGGAGCGTCATGATGGGAAGTAATTTTGAGTTTGTAAATCCGCAGTTCTTTTGGCTTTTATTACTACTGCCTTTATTGACAGGATGGTACCTGTGGAAACGGAGACAGCAAAATGCAGCCTTGCATATTTCAAGTATTAAAGGATTCAAAACAAAGAAGAATTGGTTTGCAAGACTACGACCGCTGCTTTTTATTCTTAGGATGATCGCACTGGCTGCTATCATTGTTGCTATGGCCCGCCCGAGAACGGTTGACGAATCTACCCGAATTAAGACCACCAAGGGGATTGACATTGTCATAGCGATCGATGTTTCAGCAAGTATGTTGGCAAGGGATCTGCGTCCCAATCGGTTGGAAGCGTTGAAAACAGTAGCAGCTCGATTTATCAATGACCGTCCTAATGATCGTATAGGTTTGGTGGAGTATGCGGGTGAAAGCTTTACAAAAACTCCGTTAACCAGTGACAAGAGTATTGTTCTTTCGTCTTTAGGCAGCATAAAGTACAATACCATAATAGAAGGCGGTACGGCTATTGGAATGGGACTGGGAACCGCGGTGAACCGCTTAAAGGACAGCCGCGCGAAAAGTAAGGTCATTATTTTACTTACCGATGGCGTGAACAACAGCGGTGTGATCGACCCTAAGATCGCTAGCGAGTTGGCTGTTGAATTTGGCATTAAGGTGTATACCATTGGATTGGGAACCAACGGGATGGCTCAGTCACCTATAGGGATTCGACCGGATGGGAGCTTCCAGTACGGGAGTGTACAGGTGGAGATCGATGAAGAACTTTTAAAGGAGATAGCAGCAACTACGGGAGGGCAGTATTTTAGAGCAACAAGCACATCCAAACTGGAAGAGATCTATGAAGAGATCAATAAATTAGAAAAGACCGATATTGAAGAATTTAAGTACCGCAATTACGACGAAAAATTTAGACCCTTGGCCCTCTTAGCCTTTGGACTGCTGTTTTTTGAGCAGTTATTGCGTTACACCCTATTCCGAAGTTTTATTTAAATGAAAAGATAGTGTATCAATTAGACGCATCCGCATACTTTTATTTGCTAGCCGCCATTCCGGTGGTGGTCCTGCTATTTTTGTTGGTGCTTTTATGGAAGCGAAACACACAGCGAAAATTTGCAGATCCGGAATTGCTGCAAAAATTGAGTCCGAACAAATCAGTATTCAAATCGGTGTTGAAAGTACTTATGGTTTGTTTAGCCCTTGTTTGCCTTAGCTTTGCTTTGGTAAACCCTAAGATAGGCACCAAACTGGAAACAGTAAAACGAGAAGGGGTAGATGTGGTCTTTGCATTGGACGTTTCCAAAAGTATGTTGGCGGAGGACATTGCGCCCAACCGATTGGAAAAATCAAAACAATTGGTCACGCAGATCATCAATAGTTTAGCAGGCGATCGCATCGGGATCATCGGTTACGCCGGAAGCGCTTTTCCACAAGTGCCCATCACAACCGATTTCTCATCGGCAAAACTTTTCTTATCCTCCATGAATACCGATATGGTCTCTTCACTGGGAACTGCCATCAACGAAGCGATCCAAATGGCGCAGACCTACTATAATGATGAGGAACAGACCAATCGAGTGCTCTTTATAATTAGCGATGGCGAAGATCACGAAGGCAATGTGACCGGAATCGCGGAAGAAGCCGCAGCCATGGGGATTCGAATCTATACTATTGGCGTGGGAACCGTGGAAGGCGGTCCCATCCCAATCAAAAGAAACGGAACCTTACAGTATTATAAACGGGATGAGAATAACGAACAGGTGATTACCAGATTAGGCGAAGCAACCCTAAAGGAGATTGCTGCTGAGGCAGACGGAGCATATATTGACGGCAGCAACACGAAAGAAGTGGTTGACACAGTGACAGCTATTCTCAACGGAATGGACAAAAAAGAATTTGAAGCCAAGCAGTTCACTGATTTCAGAGACCAATTTCAGTGGTTTTTGGGAGGGGCATTATTTTTGCTTGTATTGGACATACTATTCCTAGAGCGTAAAACAGCATGGGTTCGAAAACTGAATTTATTCAATGAAAAGAAGTCCTAAAATAACAAGAACTATGTTTTTTTCTGAAAAAGCAGCTGCGCGTAGCCTGTTCTTTTTCTTCGGAATGTTTTTCATCACAGCGTACGGTGTAGCGCAAGAAGATAAAGAGCAGCAAAAGCTGATTCGAAAGTCACAGGAATACCTAAGCGAAGCTTCAGAAAATATGAATAACGATAATTTCCCAATGGCCGAAGCAGATTATCGCAAAGCGATCGCTCTAAATCCGGTGGACGAGACAGGGAAATACAACTTGGGCAATGCCTATTACAACAAAACCCTCAATGCCGAGGCTATGAACCGCTTCAAGCAAGCGGCATCGGCAGCAACGACCAAACCCGAAAAACACAAAGCGTTCCATAATTTGGGGAATACTTTTATGAACGCCAAACAATACAAGGAAGCGGTGGAAGCGTATAAAAATGCGCTGCGTAATAATCCTACCGATGATGAGACACGCTATAATTTGGCATTGGCAAAAAAGATGCTTGAGGAAGAACAAAAGAACGGAGGCGGGGATGACGATAACAAAGAAGAGAATAAGGAAGAGCAGGACCAAGAGAATAACGAAAATAAGGATGATCAAGGGAAGGATCAAGAAGGAGACGACAGCGACGATAAGAAGGAGCAGGACAAAGGGGACCAAGAAGACGAGAACATGGAAGGAGAGGATAAGGAGGACAAAGGAAAACCTGAACAACCTAAGGATGGCGAAGGAGAAAAGGAACAGCCAAAACAACAACAACCGGTGCCCGGTCAACTATCTCCTCAGCAAATTAAGAATTTGTTAGAAGCAATGAACAACGAGGAGAAAAAGGTTCAGGACAAGATCAATGCAACGAAACAAAAGGGAGCTAAAGTAAAATCGAATAAAGATTGGTAGTGGTCATGAGCAAGAAGTGTGTATACATATTCTTTTTACTATTGGGCTGCGGAATGCTTCAGGCGCAGGTCCAATTTGAGACCAAGGTAAGTAAGACACGCCTTGGAATCAATGAACGTCTTCGTGTGGATTTTGAGATGAATCAGGATGGGGATAATTTCAACCCGCCCGATTTTCAAGGGTTCCGAGTAGTAGGAGGTCCTAATCAGGCGATTAGCAATTCCTATATTAATGGAAAAAGAAGCTACTCTAAGACCTACTCGTATTTCTTGTCACCGCAATCCAAAGGAACCTTTACCATAGGGCAAGCCACGATAGAAATAGAAGGAGCGACCTATAAAACGACCCCGGTGCGGGTAGAAGTAACAAGCGCGGTAGAAGTACCGAAGGACGGTAATAACGCCGAATACGTAGCCAGTGAAAATGTCCATTTGGTCGCGGAGGTGAGTAATTCCAATCCCTATCTCAATGAAGCGATCACGGTAACATATAAGATGTATGTCTCTCACGACGTAAGCATCACTAGCAGTTGGCGGGAGATCGACACGCCTAAGTACGCCGATTTTTGGAGTCAGAATATCGATAATCAAGGGAATTTCAAGATTTATGAAGGGAAGTACGAAGGAAAGGATTATCGCTATGTTATTTTGCGAACAACCGTCCTATATCCTCAAAAAACTGGGAAACTCGATATCGAACCGCTAACATTAGACGTACCAATAGACGTACAAAGTAACAGGCGTGACCTTTTTGGACGTCGGTTGATGACACGTGTTAATAAGACCATCTCTGCCGGAAACCGAACGATTAACGTGAAGCCGTTGCCTCTTGAGGGACGCCCAGATACCTTTACCGGTGCCGTGGGTTCCTATAGCTTTGACGTGAGCACTAACAAAACGACTTTAGATGCTACCGAATCTTTGGAACTTACTGTAAAAGTTTCGGGAGAAGGAAATATCAAGTTGTTCGATTTTCCGGGCGTGAAACTTCCATCTGCCTTAGAAGTTTACGAGCCGGAACGTTCGGAAAACGTACGGACCACCGCTTCGGGCATGAGTGGTAGTATTAGTGAGATCTATACGGTCGTTCCGCAATTTAAAGGCAATTATCCCATTCGTCCTATTTCTTTTTCATATTTCGATCCGAAGACGCAGCGGTATACCACGCTTTCTTCCGAAGAGATCGTTCTGAATGTAGAAAATGGACCGCTCACTGCCGGTGGTGACACACCTTCTGAGGTGAACAATGGAAAAAAACCCGTGGTGCTTTCCAAAGAACAGTTTAAGTACATACAGCTGTCTACGAATTTGCAACCCATGAGCGAGCCTCCCTATTTTAAATCGTTGTTATTCTGGCTGCTGCTGGGAGGTCCCTTGTTGCTGATACCCATTTTTATACTAATAGGCAAACGGCGCAGTGCACGTTTGCAGGATGTAGAGGGGAATCGTCTGCGCAAAGCAGATCGTCTGGCTAAAAAATACCTGGCTGAAGCAAAAAGACACATGCAGGATAAAGCTGTCTTTTATGAAGCTATGGAACGTGCACTCCATAATTACTTAAAAGCAAAACTGAACATTGAGACTGCCGAGATGTCCAAAGACAGGATCGCAGAATTGCTAGAGGAACGAAATGTTTCAGGAGCAACCATTTCCAGCTTCAGGGAATTACTTACAAGTTGTGAGTTTGCACGCTATACTCCCGCTTCCAGTGGCACAATAAAGCAAGACTACAATAAGGCGGTGGAAACACTTTCAGAAATTGATAAACAAATTCAGTAAGGAGCGCACCCATGAAAAAGATTCTAATAATTTTTACGGCACTACTCTCAATCTCGGGCTTGACTCAAAACGATGCTTTGTTTGAACAAGGGAAAGAACTGTATAAGGCAGAGAAGTATCAAGACGCTGTGGATGCCTGGATGAAGATACTTGAGAGCGAGCAACATTCGGCGGCACTTTACTTTAACATTGCGAATGCACATTACAAGCTTAACAACATAGGTCCCAGTGTCTATTATTACGAGAAAGCACTTCAGTTAGACCCCAATGACAGTGATATTAAGAACAACCTCGCCTTTGCCGAAAATGCAAGGATCGATGTCATAGAGCCATTGCCTCAAACGCTTTTTAAGCGCTGGTACCAGCGTATTGCAGGAATTATGACCTTTGACGGGTGGGCCGTAACCGCTACCGTTTTTTCTACACTCTTTGTGCTGTTATTCCTTGGGTATTATTTTTCGGTTTCCGAGCGGAGAAAACGCATTCTCTTCACTGCCGCTATTATAAGTATTTGTGTGGCACTTGCAACTATGGTATTGGCCTTCAAGACGTACGATGATGCACAGCGATACCGCCCTGCCATTATTTTTGCTGAAGAAACCGAGGTGCGAAGTGAACCTACCATGGGAAGTGAAACGGCTTTCTTGCTTCATGAAGGAACAAAAGTAATGATCCGGGACCGGGAAGGTGAATGGTACCGAATCTCATTAGCCGACGGTAAAGATGGATGGATTCCCGCTTCCGAATTGAAGGAACTCTAAGTTTAGGCTTCAGGAAGCGATGCTTCTTCTTGCTCGGTCTCATACCGGTCTACTTCCCTTAAAATATGCGGAAGCACCATAGGCGCCAAGGATGCGATGGGTTCATATAAAACCGATTCTGCTTTGCGTTCTTCAGAGATCACATATCCGCTTAGACCGGATGATGCATTTACAAACATAAAGACAACGCTTAAAATAAAAGCATAGGCTATCGTGCTAAACACGCCTCCCAACAGTTTATTGATGATTCCCAGCATGGCAAAATCGGCTATTCTAGTAAGGAACTTGCCGGCAAGGGAGATCACAAAAACGATTAAAAGAAATGTTACGGCGAATGCAGCCAATTGTGTTGTTTGCGCCCCCCAATCAAACCATCGTGCGATATGCGCCGCAGCATAGTCTGAAAAATACAAAGCACCATACACCCCTGCTACAATACCAACCAGCGATGCCAACGCCACAAACAGCCCTTTTTTAAATCCGGAGTAGAATCCCATTATTAAAATGATTCCTAAAATGATGTCAACTACATTCATATAAAGTATTTCGGTTAAAGATACAAAAACTGTTTCGCAAGAAATGTATCTTTGCAGCTGCAAAGGAATGGTAGCAACAGCATCCATGAAAAATAGTATATGGCGCGAGATGAAAAATTAAAGGAACGTTGGGAAGGAGTCGTCTCACTGCTTAGCAACCGCTTTGCCGATGGACAACCGCTGGATCTGGACGCCGTTATTTATTTGGTAGGAGTCCAGGAATTAGGTCAACTGCACCGAAAATTCAAAAAGGACGAAAAGCTCAACCTTATGCACATCGCTATCTGCAGGCTTTTGGAACCTTTCGGATATTATGAATTCGACTATTTCGACGAGCAAGGGTGGCCGCATTACAAGATCGTGGAACAATTACCACCTCTTAAAGCGGGAGAACAAAGTGTGTTGATGAAGGAAGCCATCGTTCAGTATTTTTTAGAAAAGGAAGTCATTGAATAGAAAATAAGTAGTTTTGCGCTGTTGAAGTATACGCACGATCATGATTGAAACGATAAAAAAACACATTGCCGAAGTAGAAAAATTTTCGGCGGCCAAAAAGGAAGAAATAGAGACGTTCCGAATTAAATACTTAGGAAAGAAAGGATTGCTCAACGAATTCTTTGCTGAGTTCAAGAATGTCCCCAACGACCAGAAAAAGGAATTCGGGCAGGTGATCAACACCTTGAAAACGGCAGCTCAAGATAAAGTGAACGCACTCAAGGCGACTTTGGAAGCTTCGGAAGAGACCGTTGGCGCGTACGGCGACCTTTCACGTCCGGGAGAGCCAATTGCCTTGGGATCACGTCATCCCATTTCCATTGTTAAGAACAAGATCATCGATATTTTCTCGCGCATTGGTTTTAATGTTTCTGAAGGACCCGAGATCGAGGACGACTGGCATAATTTCACGGCCTTAAATCTTCCTGAGTACCATCCCGCCCGCGATATGCAGGACACTTTTTTTATCCAAACAAACCCCGATGTGTTGTTGCGAACGCATACTTCTTCGGTACAGGTACGCTATATGGAGAACAACAAACCACCCATTCGAACCATCTCTCCGGGTCGTGTGTATCGCAATGAAGCCATTTCGGCACGCTCACACTGTTTCTTTCACCAAGTGGAAGGATTGTATGTGGATAAAGGTGTTAGTTTCGCCGATTTAAAACAGACCTTACAGTATTTCACTACGGAAATGTTTGGCAAATCGAAGATACGTTTGCGACCTTCCTATTTTCCGTTTACCGAACCCAGTGCCGAAGTAGACGTCTACTGGGGATTGGAGACCGAAACCGATTATAAGATGACCAAAGGAACCGGTTGGTTGGAGATCATGGGCTGTGGCATGGTAGACCCGAACGTGCTTGAAAACTGTGGGATCAATTCGAAGGAGTATTCCGGTTTTGCCTTTGGAATGGGGATCGACCGCATTGCATTGCTGCTTCACCAAATTCCTGATATTCGTATGTTCAGCGAGAACGATATTCGTTTTCTAGACCAATTTAAAAGTGCCGACTAACACCTTCACAACGTATCGTCAATGAAAAAGGATATCGATTTTCACGTCGCACAAAAGGTACAAATCGTTGCCGTTAAAGAATGGGACAAGGATTTCTTGGCACAGAACTGGAACGTCTATCTGCTAAATCTACGCGAGGATACCATAGAGACGGTTCTCGTACTGTCTCGAGGGAATAGCAGCGATAGAAAGACCTCAACCCTGCGACACGGTCTTGGAGACATGACGGGAAACACGGCATCGAAAGTAGAATTGATTACCGATGAGGTCCTTGGCTTTACCAACGAATACCTGGTCACCTTCTTTGCAGAAGGCAAGTTGTTTGAACGCTCCTTTACATTTCAACCCAATACCATTTCCGAAGCAAACACGACCAAGATCCCGTTGCTTGACGAAGATGGGGTTATTGCTTCTTAGGTTAGTTTTTCGGTGAGTTTCTGAAACACATTTTTAGGATTCTTATGCTCATAAAGAATACCGTATACGGCATTGATAATTGGGGTCTTCGCTTTTTTCTTCCCTTTGAGTTGGTTGAGGTTGTACGCACTTTTTGTGGCGTAATAGCCTTCGGCTACCATGCTCATTTCCATTTGAGCGCTCTTCACCGTGTATCCTTTTCCAATCATATTTCCGAACATTCGGTTGCGGCTAAAGACCGAATAGCCCGTCACCAAAAGATCCCCTAAGTACGCCGAATCATTGATGTCACGTTTCATTTTATGCACCTTCTTTACATACCGCTTCATCTCCCGTATGGCATTGCTCATCAGTACACTTTGAAAATTATCGCCATAACCCAAACCGTGGGCGATCCCGGCGGCGATCGCATAGATATTCTTGAGCATTGCCGCATATTCGGTACCGATCACATCGTCGCTGGTAGCACATTTTATATAATCACTGCTTAGATATTGCGCCACAATCTTTGCCTTCTCCTCATCGGCCGAAGCGATGGTCAAATACGAAAGTCGTTCCAACGCAACCTCTTCGGCGTGGCAGGGCCCCGTGATCACGCCAATGTTATGGAACGGTACGTTGAGGTGGGTGTTGAAATGATCGCCTACGATCAAACTGGTCTCGGGGACGATCCCTTTTATGGCTGAAAAAACCACCTTGTCTTCCAGAGAAACCGTTAGTTTTTCCAGTTCGCTGTGTAAAAAGGCCGAAGGGATCACAAAAATAAGGTAGTCGGCATAGGCAACCATCTCATTGATATCATTGCTCAACCGAAGCTGCTTCAAATTGAACTCTACAGAACTGAGATAATTGGGATTGTGCTGTTGCTTTTTAATGTGTTCCAGCGCATAGACACTTCGCATGTACCAGCCAACTTCCGTAAGGTTCTCACAGAGCATTTTCACGATGGCCGTGGCCCAGCTTCCGCCGCCAAAAACGGCAAATTTTGGTGTATTCGACATAGAGGGATTTTCAGTAATTCAAAAATAAGCAATAATAATGGATTGTATATGCCTGAAAAACAAGCAAATAGAATTTTGGCACAGCTTTTGGAATTCGCTTTAACGAATATTTAAATACAACGTTATGAAAAAACTTAAGATTGTACTCGGATTTATGATGCTGACCATCCTCTTTACATCGTGCTACACCGAAGTGATCGTAGAAGATCCTTATGTGGACGAAGTACCTTCCATAACGTTGGGCCAACTTGTTTCCTCTTATGAGTTATGGTATGTAGATATCGATAGAGCTACAGGGGGCAGCTATATTCCTTTTTTACAGAAAGCATTCACAGTATCCTTTCGAAACGGAACGCTCATGGCCAACAATAACTTAGTGGGTATTGGCGATCAAGGAAACGGATTTGGGATTCCTGTGGGGGATTACAATACCTTCGATTTTATTTTGGATATAGACCACGACTTGGACGGGTTCTATTCGTTTGATGTTACTCAATTGAGCAACAACGAGATCGAACTCTATTTTCCGCAACAGAATGTATCGTATGTATTGGTAGGGTATCAACGCAGTAACTTCGACTATAATGCATTATTCTATGATAACATTCATTATTTTCTGCAAGAATACGTGACGTGGGAGAAGACCTTCACCAGTGAGTACGGACAGCTTAACGAGTTCGACAATGAGAACTTTGTACAGTTCCTGCCCGGCGGCGGTGACGGAAACTTTAGAAGTTCGCAGGACCCCAGCGGAACGGATATAAACAACATTTACTGGGATTATACCGGTATCTATAATGTAGACGATGTGCCCAATGACCGTTACTTGAAATATTTAACATTGGATTATGATTATTTAGGCAATGAATACTTCGATCTGAACGTTATAGATGACAATACCATAGAACTGTTCCACGAGGCTTCGGGAACGCTGTATCGCTTTAGAGGCCGAGGGTATATTCAGTATAAAAATAAAGATGGGAAATTGCGAGAATCGAAGGCGACCATTGCCAAACAAATGAAGAAGATCAGCAAGTTCTAAAAGCACATTATTCCGCTACGGATTAAACAATTTTTTGGTTGGTTATTTAGTTGAGGCCACAGGCTGCGAGGCAGATCGCACGCAGCCTGCACGGCCAAAACCAACCCTGTGAAATTGAAACGTAATATTTGCCATGATTAATAAAAACCGCTCCACCGATAAGTACGGTGGGGCGGTTTTATTTATAAAAATTCATCTCATCCAAATAGGTCCAAACACTGTGCGGTAGCATGGGACGAATGTTCTTGCCGGCCTTGATGCCTTTGCGAATAAAGGTGGAGGAAAGCTCGATGATGGGCGCTGCAACCTTTGTAATGCGAGGGTGGTCTTCAAATGCTGTTGCAACGGTTCCTTCCGAAATCCTAGGATACACATACATCTTATGCCGCTCTAAGATAACCTCGTAGTTCTTCCATTTGTGGAATCCTTTTAGGTTGTCTTCTCCCATGATGAGACAAAATTGAGTCCCTGGAAATTTTTCTTCCAGATAGACCAGCGTATCCACGGTGTAATTGGGTTGCGGCAGGTCGAATTCGATGTTACTGGCTTTTAATTTCGGGTAGTCCTCAACAGCGATGCGCACCATGGCGAGTCGGTGGATATCATCCAGAAGCGTCTTCTTTTTTTTATGCGGATTGTGCGGCGTTACCACCAGCCATACCTCGTCAAGATCGCTAAATTCCACCATGTGATTGGCCAAAATAAGGTGCCCCACGTGAATAGGGTTGAACGTGCCAAAATACAAGCCGATGCGTTTTTCTGCGGTCATTCGTTTCCTTCGGAAGAAGGTGTTTTCTGAAGGAAATCGGCGACCAGATCGTGCGATTCCTTCAGTGCCTTCTTCAAATTGTTGTTTTCAATGATATAGTCGAATTGGGGTGCGGTAGCCAATTCTACCGAAGCTTTTGCAATGCGCATATTGATGCGCTCGTCGCTTTCGGTCTTTCGTTTTTTCAAACGGATCTTCAGCTCGTCGATACTTGGTGGCTTTACAAAGACAGCCAAGGTCTGCTCCGGAAACTTCTTTTTAATACGCAAACCACCTACTACATCAATATCAAAGATCACATTCTTTCCTTGTGCCCAGATACGTTCTACCTCACTTTTCAGTGTTCCGTAGAAATTATCACGATACACTTCTTCCCATTCCAAGAAATCTCCGTTCTTAATGTGTTGTTTGAAATCCTTCAGACTTATAAAATAATAATCCTCGCCGTGCACCTCGTCTCCTCGTGGGTCCCGCGATGTCGCCGACACCGAAAAATCCAAATTAAGGTCCTCTTGTTTCAGCAAGTATTGCACGATGGTTGTCTTTCCACTCCCCGAAGGCGCCGAAAAGACAATTAATTTACCTCCTTTTTTCATTACAATACGTTGAGGGCTTGTTCCTTTATTTTCTCCAGTTCATCCTTCATTTGCACGACCAATTGCTGCATAGGAGCGTAATTCGCCTTAGAGCCTATGGTATTGATCTCGCGCCCTATTTCCTGCGAGATAAAGCCCAGTTTCTTTCCGTTGGAATCGTGCGAACGAATGGTTTCGGTAAAGTAATCCAGATGATTCTTCAATCGCACTTTTTCTTCGGTGATATCGTACTTCTCCAAATAATAGATAAGTTCCTGCTCAAAACGATTTTCGTCCACACCTTCTTTCAGCTCGCTTACCGCCTTCCGAAGTCGTTCCCGTACGTTTTCAATACGCTCTCCATCCATGGCGATGATCGCCTCCAACAAGACCGAAATATTCTCGATACGTTGGATAAAATCTTTTTCCAACGCACGTCCTTCGTCACTTCGGTATGCGTTAATTCCAACCAACGCTTCATCGATAGCTTGAAGGATCGACTTATATTCTTCTTCGTCGATCTCATCCCGCTCGGTTTTAAGGGCATCGGGCATGCGAATGGCCATTTTCAATAGTTCCACCGGATCACCGTCTACTATATGAGCCAATTGCTTGATGTACTGTTTTACCACGGTCTCGTTCACTTCGGTATTGGTAGCCTCTCCCGTAATTTCAATGAATAGATTAAAATCTACCTTGCCCCGTGTGAGGGCACTCGATAACGTGTTACGCATATCTAACTCCTTTTCTCGATAGGATGAAGGAACCCGTACATTGAGGTCGAGGTTTTTGCTGTTCAACGATTTTATTTCAACCGTAATTTTTTTTGAAGGCAACTGGATTACAGATTTGCCGTAGCCGGTCATGGACTGGATCATAAAGTGTGTTTAAAGCTGCAAAGGTAATAATTTTAGGTGGGCGGTATAGGACTTCCAGCACTTAATGAGCACAGCGATTCAATTCCCCGCAAGAAATTGTAAGGCTCTCTTTTCACTGTAATACGTGTCATTGGTTTGGTGAAACCCCACATGTCCGCCATGTTCGGGGGTTTCCAGATAGATGTTACTGCTGTTGGAAGCAATTGCTTTTGGGTAGCAGTCCGGAGAAAGGAAGGTGTCGTTTTTAGCGTTGAGTATCAGAACAGGAAGCGATATCTTCGGAAGGAATTGCAGGCTGCTATTCTGCCGGTAGTAATCTTGGGCATCTTCAAAACCGTGAGCGGGAGCGGTGTATAGGTTGTCAAAATCGAGTAACGAACGGATCTTCTTAAGTTCTGAAACGGTCATCTTTTCCGGGAATTGAAGCATTTTAGCTTTGTACTTTTTTTTCAGATTATAGAGAAAGGAAGTTCGGTAGACCCAGTTGTAGAATCGGCTAAGGGATTCCAGAGATCCTTCTAGGCTTAAGGGCGTGGAAATGGCCACGCCTTTTCTTACTTGCTTCGGAAGGATTTCGCGTTCCCCCAAATATTTCAGCAAGAGATTTCCTCCCAAACTGAAACCGATAAGAGTGATCTCATGGTAGCGGTCTAATTCCAATATATGCTGTAGAACTGTATGAAGGTCTTGAGTGGTGCCAGCATTGTAGGAAGGATACAAGAGATTGGGAGCGCCGCTGCATCCTCGATAGTTCATGGCGGCCACATCCCATTCATTCTCAACGAGCATTTGGGCCTGCCCTTTCATATACGTACGCTGGGCATTTCCCTCCAGACCGTGTAATAATACGGCAACCTTAGCTGAGGTTTCTTTGGCGTAAGACCAATCAATATCCAAAAAATCCCCATCCGGAAGCCCGATGCGCTCTCGTTCCTGAGCCAGCTTTGGAGATGGGCGAAGCTTTGCCGAATAGATGGTAGAAAAATGACCATTTCTGAATAGACGAGGAGCAATGTACGAACTCTTTACTAATGGCATGGAAAGCACTAATTTTAACAGAATCTAAACAAAAGAGAGCAGTCTAGAAGGCGAAAGTAGGTTAAATTTGCAAAAAAAAGAATGATGTATACAAAAGAGTTTGAAGTGCGATGGAGCGATGTAGATGCGAACAGACATTTACGTAACAGTGCCTATATTGATTTTATGAGTCATACCCGAATGAGTTTCTTTTTAGAAAAAGGCTTCGGGCAGGTCCAATTGGCAAAAATGAACCTGGGTCCTGTGGCGTTGCATGAACACATGTATTATTTTAAAGAAGTATTTCCCGGGAAACCTGTGCGCGTATCATTGCAGCTGAAAGGAATTTCTGAAGACGGAATGTTTTTCGAGTTCCTGCATAATTTCTATGATACAGACGGAAGAAATTTGGCACGATGTGAAATGTTAGGAGCCTGGATCGATCTTTCTACTCGAAAACTAACGCAATTGCCTGAAGATCTCTTCCATTTTTTGGAAGGGTTGGATCACACGCACGATTTTAGGATTCTCACTAAAGAGGACACAAGAAAATATGGGCAAACTCCTGTAGATTTAGCGTTGCAAGATAAATAATCGGCATTATACGGTCCGAGGCTTCCGAGTAGACAGGAACACTCCAATAAAGATCAAAACGGCGGCAAGTCCGCGTAAGGGCGTTAGTGTATCAGATCCCGCAAGTACGGCGATAAATGCCGCCAATAACGGTTGTAAATAGATAAAGGCCCCAATGGTGGACGGACTCAATTGTTTCAACGCATAGATGTTGAAGAGATAGGTAAGCACCGTGGTACCAATTACCACAAAGGCCAATCGCCAGATCGAACTCCAGCCTAGTTCTCCCCAGGCTACATTTGTGAATTCATGGATGCCAATGGGGAGATTCATAATTACTGCGAACAAAAAGAACAACTTCATAAGGGTGATGGAGCTATACTTGGCCACCAAAGGTTTTACCAAGATAAGATATACCGAATAGGAGGCGGCATTGACTATAAACAACATATTTCCTAACGGAATGTTGGGAGCATTGGGCTGCGTTTTGAGTCCGAAGAGTATCAGCAACAGGGCACCGCCCAGCCCCAGACCTATCCCAACAGATTTAAGCCAAGTAATACGTTCTTTAAGAAAGATAGCCGAAAGCACCAACAACAACACCGGAGCCAGGGTGATCACCACGGAACTGTTTATAGGCGTAGACAGGCTTAATCCTTTAAAGAACATGAGCATGTTAAGCACCATCCCAAAAAAAGCACAGGCCACGATGCGAAACCAATCCCGGCGATCGACCTTTTCAGAAGGAACAAAAAGACTAAGTGCCCAAAATACCAAGGCTGCACCCAAAACACGAAGCAGAATAAACCCAAAGGGCGCTATTACATCGGGCATTAACCCTTTGGCGATGGTATGGTTGGCACCATAGATGGCACTGGCAGCTGTTGCCGCAAGTAAAGCAAGTACGCGTTTGTTCATCAATGTGTATGTACCGATTTTTTTGCTGCCGCTACGGTCTTTTTACTGTTCCCGATAAAAATTTGATCGTTGTTGACCAAAATAGGCCGTTTTAAGAAGGTGTAGTGTTCGAGCAACAGGTTCTTAAAATCCTCTTCAAGCAAACGTTCCTCTTTTAGGTTTCGCTCTTTGTAAAGTCGCGCCCGTTTACTAAAAAGGTCTTCATAGCTGCCCGCAAGATTGTACAGTTCTTCTAATTCTTCTTCGGTGATGCCTTGTGTTTTGATATCCTGTTTAATGAACGACTGCGGGAGTTCCAATTCATCGAGAATGCGTTTGCAGGTGTCACAGGAAGAGAGGTAATAGATCTTTTTCATGACTTGATTTGTAAATAAGTTTCGACTTCTTTTCTTGGAATTAATAATTCAATAGGACCGGCAGCATAGCTCGCAATGTCATATTGGTTGTAGCGCAGGATTATGTATTGTTCGCTTACCCCAATATGTTCTGGTAGCGCAAAGGTATCTTCTTTAAACCAAAAGCCGGTTGCGTTTATATTTTCTGACGTTGGGATGTCGTTCGCTTCACGAAACTTCTTTTCGGCGAAGGTCGTAAACCCGTCGAGATCTGCGAAGAGTGCTTCGGTATGAATTTCTGCTCCGGTCAATGGGTCGATGTGCATATAAATCGTGCTTCCATACCCATGGGCGCCTCCGGTGAACAAATAGTGTTTCAATTCGAAAGAGAGCAGATGAGAAGACCGGAAGGTTTCTGTCACCGAAACATTCGCAAAATAGGCGGCTCCCATATCAGGAAATTCGGCGCTGTGAATGCGGTACATTTTAATAAATTGAGTAATGGCTTCGGAAATGGTCCCGGCCGTGGGAGCTTCTTCGGGATCACCCAGATGCAACGCATTGATCACAAACGATGCTATTTTATAATTGATTTTTTCTGAAACTTCCTCGTTTCCCGAAATGACCACGTAATTGACGGTCACTTCCGGGCAAAAGGCATCGGTACATACGGCCACATCGGCTTCAGTGAGATTTTTCGAACTAACAGTAAGCACGACCTCTTCGGCACAACTAATACCGATAAGAAAAAGCAGTAAGATGACCAAAGATTTGTTATTCATTCGTTAAAAATACTATAGATTTATTTATCATAACGGAATCATGTACTTTTGTTTTTCAAAATTGAAATTTATGAAGTTTAATACCAAAACAATTCACGGAGGGCAGGAGCACGACAAGGCGTACGGAGCGGTCATGCCCCCCATTTATCAAACAACCACATACGCACAGTCTACCCCGGGAGGACATAAGGGGTTCGAGTATTCAAGAACTCACAACCCAACGCGTTCGGCTTTGGAGCGAGCGTTCGCCAGTTTGGAGAATGGCAATCACGGACTTGCTTTTGGAAGTGGTTTGGCAGCCATCGATGCAGTGATGAAATTGTTACAGCCCGGTGACGAGGTGATCTCAACCAACGATTTGTATGGAGGGAGTTATCGCTTGTTCAAAAAAGTATACGAGAATTTTGGCATCAAGTTTCATTTTATAGGAATGGAGAATGCCGAGCATATTGCAGATTATGTGAATGAGAACACCAAACTCATATGGGTCGAAACACCGACCAATCCCATGATGAACATTATCGACATTCAAGCGGCAGCTTCGATCGCAAAAAAGAATAACCTTTTATTAGCGGTAGACAATACCTTTGCCACGCCCTACCTACAGCGTCCTTTGGACCTTGGAGCCGATATCGTGATGCACAGTGCCACAAAGTATCTTGGAGGACATAGTGATGTGGTGATGGGTGCTTTGGTAGTGCGTGATCAAGATTTGGCAGATCGATTGTACTTTATTCAAAATGCCAGCGGTGCCATTTGCGGCCCTCAAGATAGTTTCTTGATGTTGCGCGGAATAAAAACTTTGCATGTACGTATGCAGCGCCACTGTGAGAACGGTAAAAAAGTAGCCGAATACCTAAAGAACCATCCAAAGATCGAAAAAGTATATTGGCCCGGATTTGAGAGTCACCCCAATCACAAGATTGCAAAAGAACAGATGGACGATTTTGGCGGAATGATCTCTTTTGTGACCAAAGGGAATAATTATGACGAGGCGATACGCATTGTGGAGAATTTAAAAATCTTTACACTGGCCGAAAGTTTGGGCGGTGTGGAAAGCTTATGCGGACATCCGGCGAGTATGACCCATGCCAGTATTCCTAAGGAGGAACGCGAAAAAACCGGTGTTGTCGATTCACTCATTCGGTTGAGCGTAGGGATTGAGGATGCCGATGATCTTATTGATGATTTAAAACAAGCTATAGGATAAGGTCAAGAAACACCCTTATTTAAAAAAGCCCCGAAACTTCGGGGCTTTTTAATTATTTTTTTATTAATCTAAGTAATAGATATAGCCAATATTGAGCCAGTAGATCCAATCGTTCGCTTTGTTTTCCGGAACCTCTACCACTTGGTTATTCTCGAAAGAAGGGTTCAAGCCATCTACCCAGTTGGAAAAATAGTATTGCCAACGGCTGTCGAGCATTAGATCGCTCAAAGGGGTTAATTTATATCGAATCCCCACGCTCATAACTACAGACCACGTTGAGTCACTTTCTTGCTGAAAAGAGTTAAAATATTTTCTTGGAGTAGTAATGGGTGTATTAAGGGGCCCCAGTTCACTGTACACTTCGGGGTCGTAGTTTACCCAATGCACTCCAAAACTGGCAAAGGGTGCAATCTTATAACCTCCGGCCGCAAAATCACGAATACTCAATGGGAAGTACTCTAATTGAGACCCAATATCAAAAACAGTGGTAGAACCTTTCATAGCCCGAAGCTGATCGGCAGTGATACTTGTTTTGTCCGGATCTACCCATTTTCCCAGGTGTTCAAGATTGGTTTTGTGATAATCAATTTCATTTCGTAACTTAAAATGGTCATTGAAATAGGTGTCTCGGGTATAACAATTACAATCTGCCCGGTATGAAAAGTTTAGGTAGTGTATCAAACCAACACCAAAACCTATATTCCCAGAATTGGTTTCGAAGTCGTTACGTTCTCCAAAGTCGGAGTAGAAGGCCACGGGGCCTGTAATGATCCCAACCTCGTGGGAGAAGCCAAATTGGCTGTAAACTTCCTGCTTACAAAGCATCAAGAAGAAAAATACCAACAGCAATATTCTGGTATTCATTATGTTTTCGGTTTAGATTGAGACGTAACAAATATATAAAAACATCTGTAACAGAGAAATATTCTATTGTTTTTTAGTGTATTCGCAAAAAAAGCGTTCGCTTTTTTGCTATATACATTATATTTGTTCCCTAAATAACGGAAATCTCGAAGATTAAGTATATTGAGTGGAAAGAACGTGATATTCAAGGAATAACGAGGCTCCTTATTTTAAACGATATTTTATAAATAGTAACAAATACAAGCAGATGAAACAAAGCATTAAAGACTTCATTTCCTACGTAGAAAAGTCCAATCCCAACGAGCCTGAATTTATGCAGGCCGTTACCGAAGTAGCCGAAACTGTTATTCCGTTCATTGAAGAGAACGAACAATACCAAAATAAGATGTTGCTGGAACGCATGGTAGAGCCGGAGCGTACTATTATCTTCCGCGTACCATGGACCGATGACAACGGTGATATTCAAGTAAACCGCGGGTATCGTGTCGAGTTCAACTCGGCTATTGGACCGTACAAAGGAGGGTTGCGCTTTCACCCGTCGGTGAATCTAAGTATACTAAAATTCCTTGGCTTCGAGCAAACCTTCAAGAACAGCCTTACCACACTTCCCATGGGTGGTGGAAAAGGGGGATCGGACTTTAATCCAAAAGGGAAAAGCGACAATGAAGTAATGCGTTTTTGCCAAAGCTTTATGACCGAATTGGCCCGTCATATTGGTCCGAATACCGATGTTCCTGCAGGAGATATTGGCGTAGGAGCAAGAGAGATCGGGTACATGTTTGGACAATACAAGCGCCTTCGAAATGAATTTACCGGAGTACTTACCGGAAAAGGGATGTCATACGGGGGTTCTTTGATCCGTCCTGAAGCAACAGGATACGGGAATGTATATTTTGCTAAGAATATGCTAGAAACACGAGGCGAAAGCTTTAAAGGGAAGACTGTCGTGATCTCCGGTTCCGGAAACGTAGCACAATATGCTGCCGAAAAAGCCATGCAATTTGGAGGAAAGGTGGTGACATTTTCAGATTCTGCAGGATATATTTATGATGAAGAAGGAATCAATACCGAAAAATTGGCCTTTGTCATGGAACTGAAGAATGTGAAGCGTGGTCGTATTAGTGAATACGTAGATAAGTATCCTTCAGCAAAATACCACGAAGGCAAACGCCCTTGGGATGTAACTTGTGACATCGCATTGCCGTGTGCCACTCAAAACGAATTGAACGAAGCTGAAGCGAAGACGCTGGTCAAGAATGGTTGTATTTGTGTGGGCGAAGGGGCAAACATGCCTTGTACACCGGAAGCTATTGCAGTGTTTCAGGATGCGAAAATCTTGTTCTCTCCCGGAAAAGCATCAAACGCGGGAGGTGTTTCCACTAGTGGATTGGAAATGTCACAGAACTCTTTGCGATTAAATTGGACCGCCAAAGAAGTAGACGAACGTTTACACGCTATCATGAACGATATTCACGCTGCTTGTGTAAAATACGGAAAAGATGGTGATGGGTATGTAGACTATGTAAAAGGAGCTAACGTCGCCGGGTTTGTGAAAGTTGCCGACGCAATGCTTGCGCAAGGCGTTGTTTAAGGGACAGCAAAATTTTTAAAAAGAATTAATTCTCTTTCAACATACTCAAAAAAGGCTGTCTTTTTAGACAGCCTTTTTCATTCCAATCCTGCAATAAATAGTATTTTAGCATGTTATACTATCTGAAAAAACATTGCCATCTATGAAGTTTTTTGCTTTTCTCTTTCTCATTCTATTTTCCGCAGTATGCACAGCGCAAAATTTTGAAGATCAGTGGGAAGGATATTTTTCGTATGCTTCTGTGATTGGAATTTCACAAGGAAACGGTAAGATCTATGCCGCAGCAGAAAATTCTGTATTCCTCTATGATCTAGGCTCTCAGGAGCTGCAAACCATTTCTAGCGTCAACGGACTTTCTGCCGAAGCGATCTCAACGATCTATTACAGCGAGAGTTTTGGCGTTCTGGTAGTTGGGTATGAAACAGGTCTTATCGAAATTGTGATCGACGGAGAAGAGAATGTACTTTCGGTGGTAGATATTCTCGACAAGCAAACCATTCCGCCTAACAAGAAGCGGATCAATCATTTTAATGAACACGAAGGGAACCTCTACATTGCAGCCGATTTTGGCATATCGGTTTTCGACCTGAGCGCCTTGGAATTTGGAGACAGCTACTTCATTGGGCCGCTGGGAACCCAGATAGATATCAATCAAACTACGGTGGTGGATGATTTTATCTATGCTTCTTCATCGCAGGGAGGCGTGTTACGAGCTCTGGTTGACAATCCGGATCTTATCGATTATGAAGAATGGTCAACAGCTATTAGTGGTTTCCATCGCGGGGTACAAGGATTAGGTGACAAGGTATATACGCTTCGGAATGATAATGCTATACTGGAACTTTTTCCCGGTGGTGGTTTTGTAAATGTGGGGAGCTTCAATGAAACCGTGGTCGGTTTCTACACCGTAGAGAATCTTTTGACGATCACTACCGCCAATACGATTCAAACCTACGCACCTGGTTTTGTGCAACAGGCGTTTGTCAATACTGTCTCTGGATTCGAATATGAACTACAGTCAGGAATTGCAGTTGACAACAACTTTTATATGGGAACAACGGAAATTGGGATGCTCCAAGTGCCCTTTGGGACGAATAGTGCAGAACAAATATTGCCCAATGGCCCTCTCTTAAATCGGCCTTTTGCATTGGACGTCACACCCGGCCAAGTATGGGTCGTTTATGGAGATATTGATGTAAGCTACAATCCTTTTCCCAGAACTCGACGGGGTATTAGCAACCTACGGGAAGAAGAATGGACCAATATTCCCTATGAGGACTTGTCTGCTGCGGTGAATGGAGAGATCAATGACTTGGTTGAAGTGACCATCAACCCTACTAATACCGATGAAGCTTGGATATCATCGTTCGAGAGAGGACTGTTGAAAATAACAGGACTCGACGATTTTTTGCTTTACAATCAGAATAACAGCCCCTTAGCGGAAGTGTTTGTCCCTCCAAACAATGATAACGCCGGAATACGCATCTATGGTTCCGATTTTGACCGAAGCGGAAATCTGTGGACGCTACAGTCTTTCACAGATGACGCATTAATAAAAGTCTCCCCGGGAGGACAGTTTCAAATTATAGATGTCTCAACCATTGTCGACGGCGACAGTGAGGTAGGCTTTAGCGACCTTAAAATAAGCAGAGAAGGCTATGTGTTTTTCGGTGCATCAAAAACCGGATTGATAGGCTATAATCCGGCGAACGGACAGTTCAATAGCATTAGTGATGATGTAGGAAACGGAAACTTAGTGAGCACCGATATTCGTAGCCTTGCATTCGATAATCAGAATCGACTGTGGATAGGTTCCACACGGGGGCTTCGTGTTCTGTTCAGTGTTGGGAACTTTTTCAATGACGAGGCAAACAATGATGCACAACCCATTATCTTTTTGGAGGATGGCGTTCCGCAGGAACTTTTATTTCAGCAATCCATTACAGATATCGAAGTGGATGGCTCAAATAATAAATGGATCGCCACCAGTACTACCGGTGTATTCTATCTATCGGCGAATGGCCAAGAAACCTTGCTGCGCTTCACTAAAGATAACTCTCCCCTTCCTTCCAACGGGGTACAAGACATCGCTATCGATCCTGTGGACGGGACAGTATATTTCGCGACAACCAATGGGTTGGTTGCCTATAAAGGTACGTCTACGGCTCCTCGTGATACTCTGGAAGAGGTATACGTATTTCCAAATCCTGTGCGGCCCGGCTTTAATGGCAATGTTACCATCGACGGACTCACTGCACGCGCCAATGTGAAGATCACCGATATTGAAGGTAACTTGGTATATGAAGATACCAGTGAAGGAGGAAGCATTCAATGGGATACCACCGCTTTTGGTAAATATAAGGTCGCTTCGGGGGTCTACCTGGTATTGATCACAACCGACGACGCCTTGGAAACGAAAGTGTCGAAAATTATGATCATTCGCTAATGGTTCTCACTACACGCGCCATTGTACTTTCTTCTTTAAAATATTCTGAAGCCGACTTAATCGTAAGTTGTTTTACCGAGCAAAGCGGCCTAAAAAGTTACTTGCTTCGGGGGGTGCTAAAATCGAAGAAAGGCAAACTTAAAGCATCCCATTTTTTACCTTTAACACAGCTTGAACTGGTAGTTAGTCACAGAAACAAAGGATCCCTCGAGCGTATTCAAGAAGCCAAAGTTTCACAGCCTTATCGAACGTTACATACCCATGTGGTAAAGAGTGGGTTGGTCATGTTTCTTTCTGAAATTCTGCGCAACAGTATCCAAGAAGAGGAACCCAATAAAGAACTTTTTCAGTATCTGGAACAATCACTGCATTGGTTGGACCACCATGACAGTATTGCCAACTTCCATATTTTATTTTTAATAAAGTTAAGTGCCTATCTCGGGTTCTACCCGGATGCTTCAGCAATTGAATATCACTATTTTAATCTGGCTGAAGGTATTTTTCAAGAAAATCCGCTCGATCCGAATTCAGAAAAAGGCCCGCAAATACACACTTTTAAAGCCTTCTTCGGCATAGATTTTGATGCACTTCCGCAAATTAAATTAACCAAAAAAGAACGGGCTGATACACTGGATTTGGTATTACGGTATTACCAACTTCACATACAAGGCTACAAACAACCGCGGTCGCTTTTGGTCCTCAACCAACTCTATTGAATTTATGAATCGAATCTTACTCTTAACCGTTTTTCTATGCTCCTTTTGCGCTGCCAGCGCACAAACTATCCAAGTGCTGGAAATTGAAACCCAAGAACCTATCCCCGGGGTCGCGGTGTATAATTCCGGTAAATCCAAAAGTGGGGTGACCGACTTCGACGGCATGGTCGATATTTCAGCATTTTCAGAAGATGAGATCATTGTATTTCAACACATTTCACACCTTAAAACCTCGCTTGCTAAAAGCAAAATAATAGCTTCCAATAATAAGGTGTACATGACCACCGATGCCAGCAGTCTTGATGAAGTAGTACTGTCGGTATCAAAATTCGGCTTAAAGAAGAAGGAACTACCACAACAAATAGTAACGGTTACTTCCGAAGATATCCAGTTTCAGAATCCGCAAACCGCTGCCGATCTTTTGGAGAATAGCGGACAGGTCTACGTGCAAAAGAGTCAGCTGGGCGGTGGAAGCCCCATGATACGTGGCTTCTCTACCAACAGGTTGTTGATCACCGTGGATGGGATTCGATTCAATACCGCTATTTTTAGAGGGGGAAACGTTCAAAACGTGATCTCCATAGATCCTTTTGCCGTAGAACGTACCGAAGTGGTCTTAGGCCCGGGATCTGTTGTCTACGGAAGTGATGCGCTGGGCGGAGTCATGAATTTTTACACCAAGCGTCCCAAATTTTCTTTTGAAGAGGGCATGTCCTTTAGCGGAAGTACTACCGCACGATATGCCACTGCTAACGAAGAAAAAACAGGACATGTCGATGTTAACATAGGGCTTAAAGAATGGGCTTTTTTAACAAGCGTTACCTACAGTGATTTCGGCGATATGAGAATGGGAGAGCACGGTCCCGACGACTACCTACGGCCCGAATATGTGGAAACGGTTAATGGCGAGGATGTAGTGATCCCAAACCCGGACCCACGGGTACAGGTACCTACGGGATACGACCAGATCAATGCCATGCAAAAAGTGCGTTTTATGCCTTCGGAAAAATGGGACTTCGGGTTGAACCTATTTTATACAACTACCAGCGATTATTCACGTTATGACCGATTGATACGAAGAAGAAACGGAATGTTGCGCTCTGCGGAATGGTACTATGGCCCACAAGAGTGGCTGGCCGGAAATCTGGAGGCACGCAATACTGCCTATGAAGGCGGAATCTATGACGAGAGTATCATCACGCTGTCGTATCAACGATTCAAAGAAAGCCGAAACGATCGCGATTTTGGCAAACCGACCCTTTTTGAAACCGATGAGACCGTTCATGCCTACAGTGCAGCTTGGGATTTTGAAAAGGACTTTGCGAAAGGGAAGTTCCATTACGGGCTGGAATATGTATTCAACAAAGTGAACAGCAACGGGAGCCAAACCGATATTACTACCGGAATTTCGCAGCCCGATGCTTCGCGTTACCCGGATGGTGCTACGTGGCAAAGTATCGCTGCATATAGCAGCCTTCAGTATCAATTAGCAGAAACACTTTCGTTTCAAGGAGGCCTGCGCTATAACCATATTTTACTTGATGCCATGTTCGATGAAAGGTTCTATGATTTCCCGTTCGCCGATGCCAACCTGAGTACCGGGGCCTTGACCGGCAGCGCAGGATTATCTTGGCAGGCAAGCGAGATCTTGCGATGGAAGGCAAACTTTTCTACGGCATTTAGAGCTCCGAATGTGGACGATGTTGGAAAGATCTTCGACAGTGAACCGGGAAGTGTGGTGGTGCCCAACCCCGATCTTAAACCCGAATATGCATATAACGGGGAACTGGCAGCCACCTTGTCTTTCGACAATATAGTGATCATCGAATTGGCAACATATATGACCGAACTAAAAGACGCACTGGTGCGGCGGGACTTTAGCTTGAACGGTCAGACCCAAATCGAGTATCAAGGAGAACTAAGTGACGTTCAGGCCATTCAAAATGCGGCGAAGGCTGAAATCTACGGATTTGAGGCCGGAATCGAAGTGAATTTCACACCGCATTGGAAACTGTCTTCTCAATACAATATTACCGACGGGTTTGAAGAGGATGACGATGGCAGCCGAAACCCTATTCGCCATGCAGCACCACAATTTGGTAATACACGACTCACCTTTGCTAAGAACAAATGGAAGTTCAATGCTTCGGCTGAATACAACGGACAATTCGATTTTCAGGATCTGGCGCCCAGTCAGGCGGCGAACGATTTCCTTTATGCCAAGGACGCATTTGGCAATCCGTATTCCCCTCGTTGGTATACGTTGAACTTTGCAGCCCAGTATGCCATTACGGAAGCGCTTCAGTTAAATGCTGCGTTGGAGAATATCACCGATCAGCGGTACCAGCCATATAGTTCCGGGATCACTGCGCCGGGGCGCAACTTGATCGTAGCGGCTACCTATGCGTTCTAAGAAACCCTTAAAAGAGAAATAACCCTATCTTTACCGCCTGAAACGCTTTTTGTTTGATATGAGATGGATCACGCTTGACGATTTTATTGATATGTATTCCAAGGTAGTGCAACGTGGGGGGGATTTTTTCTTGAGTAAATTTACACTGAACAAAAAGTCGAGGACCAAAAGTGCCTTCGACGATACTTTTGTACAATCCTCCAACTGGTGGATTATCCCTAAGGTACGCGAACGGTGGAATAAACTCATCACCGGAAATAGCAACGTCAACTACAAAGAACATTTTGTTACGAAGTATTGTAAGGGACGTAGTAACCTACGTATTCTGTCCTTGGGTGCGGGGACCTGCAGTCATGAGCTGGAATTAGCGCACTACCCCAATTTCTCGGAGATCGTATGTGTGGACCTTGCTGAAAATCGATTGGCACAAGCCAAGGCGATCGCCACTTCGCAACAGCTTACAAATATGAAATTTATAACCAGCGACTTGAATGCCTATGATTTTCCTGAAAGCTATTTTGATGTCGTGTTGTTCAATGCATCACTCCACCATTTTGAAGCCGTAGAGAAATTGCTTACAACACAGGTAAGCAAGACTCTGAAGCCTCACGGTCATGTAGTGATTAACGAATATGTGGGGCCTAACCGATTGCAATATCCTACCCATCAAATAAAGGCAATTAACAAAGCGTTACAACGTATAAATCCTGCTTTCCGCAAACGTTTCAAGACCAACTTTCCAAAGAATCGTTACTTTGGCAGTGGCATATGGCGAATGATCATGGCAGATCCCAGCGAATGTGTGGACTCGGCAGCTATACTGCCCGCCCTGCACGCTCATTTCCATACCCTCGAGGAAAAGGGATACGGCGGCAACATATTGATGAGCGTTTTAAAGGATATTTCTCACCACTTTGTGACGCCAACACCGGAACAGGAAGCGATGCTTCAGAAGCTGTTTGAGTTTGAAGACAACTATCTTGAGACGTATGACAGCGACTTTGTGTTTGGCGTGTATCAAAAGAAATGAGTTTCCAAGGTGACGTTTTTTCTGAAAGGATTCTTTCTGTCATCCCAATACTCTTACAGTACATCCTTTATAATCGCATCGACCACTTCCGGGTTGAGTAAGGTGGAGGTGTCGCCTAATTGGTCTGTTTCACCACAAGCGATCTTCCGAAGGATGCGGCGCATGATCTTTCCGGACCGCGTCTTTGGCAAACCTTCGGTGAATTGAATCTTATCCAATTTAGCAATGGGCCCGATATGTTCGGTGATGATCTGGTTGATCTCCTTCCGAAGATTGGCGGGATCCCGCTGTTCTCCGGTTTCCTTCAGAATTACAAAGCCATACAAAGCATTCCCTTTGATCTCATGCGGAAATCCAACAATGGCACTTTCGGCAACGGCCGGATGTTCATTGATAGCGTCTTCAATGGGGGCCGTTCCCAAATTATGACCCGAAACAATGATCACATCGTCCACGCGACCTGTAATACGATAATAGCCCGTAGTATCTCGTAAAGCGCCGTCTCCGGTAAAATAATAGCCTTTAAATGTGGAAAAATAAGTGTCTTTATACCGTTGATGATCCCCCCAAATGGTACGAGCCATGGCGGGCCAGGGAAAACCGATACACAAACGTCCGCTCACCGAATTTCCGTGCAGCGTATTACCCTCTTCGTCCATAAGCGCAGGCTGAATCCCGGGTAAAGGCAAGGTGGCAAATGTAGGGATTGTTGGTGTAGCGTAGGGGATAGGTGAGATCATGATACCGCCGGTCTCTGTTTGCCACCATGTATCTACGATGGGGCACTGTTTTTTACCAATATTATCATTGTACCAGTGCCAGGCCTCTTCGTTGATAGGCTCTCCCACAGTTCCTAGAATCTTAAGAGAGGAAAGGTCATGATTTTCGGAAAAGTCCAGTCGCTCTTTGGCTAAGGCTCGAATAGCCGTGGGTGCTGTGTAAAATTGGTTTACTTTGTGCTTTTCCACCACGGCCCAGAACCGACTCCAGTCCGGGTAAGAGGGAACACCTTCAAAGAGGACTGTTGTTGCACCGTTCGCTAAAGGTCCGTAGACAATATAGCTGTGTCCCGTGATCCATCCGATATCGGCAGTGCACCAATACACATCGTCTTCGCGGTATTGAAAGACGTTCTTGAAAGTATAAGCGGTATAGACCATGTAGCCTGCGGTGGTGTGCACCATGCCTTTTGGTTTTCCGGTGGAGCCGGAGGTATAGAGGATAAACAACGGATCTTCCGCTTCCATGAGTTCCGCTGGACATACCGAGGAGGCTTCGTCCAACAGCGGTTGTAGCCAAATGTCCCGACCTTTGTGCATGTTTATTTCTGAATGGATTCGCTTAACCACCAACACGGTCGTTACGCCTTTACAATGTTCCAATGCTTCGTCTACAATCCCTTTAAGATCGATGGTCTTGGCACCTCTATACCCACCATCGCTTGTCACAACTATGGAACAGTCGCAGTCATTAATACGTGTGGCAAGAGCGGTAGAAGAAAATCCCGCAAACACCACCGAATGGATGGCGCCAATGCGTGCGCAGGCAAGAAGGGCGATCGCCAATTCCGGGATCATGGGGAGGTAGATACATACCCGATCTCCTTTTTTAACCCCTTGCTCCTTTAATACATTCGCAAATTTACATACCCGCTCGTGCAATTGTTTATAGGTGATGTGTTGCGGTTCCTCCGAAGGATCGTTGGGTTCAAAGAGAAGGGCCGTTTTTGATCCCCGTGCATACAGGTGCCGATCGATACAGTTCTCGGTGATGTTAAGTTGGGCGCCTTGGAACCATCGAACGGCGGGCTGAGTGAGATCGTGTTCCAAAACCCGGTCCCAAGGTTTACGCCAGAGGAAATTCTCTTCCGCAATTTCTTCCCAAAAGGTTTCCGGATCGCGTACCGATTTGCGATAGACTTGAAAATATTCTTCTAGATTCTTAATATGGTAGTTACTCATAAAGCTTCAGAAACTTAAATTCCCTCTAAGATACTGTTTTTTAAAAAAGATTTTTTTCTGAAAAGAAATTTCATAAAACACTGATAAGCAATAATTAAAAAGTTTACAAACGTTTACAAATAACTATAAACGATAGTAAATACGTACCAACCGACTTGTTTTTGGAAGCTGTCTCATATTTGCACTGTTGAATCGTTGGAGTGACATTATTGTGTACAGGTAATACAACTGGTGATGATTCAGGCTAAAAGGATCCGGGAGACACCCGGGCATTATCTTAACTGTTTAATCTATAAAATTTAGAAATTATGAGCACACTTAGAAACAAAGTACAGTTGATTGGAAACTTAGGAAACGACCCCGAAGTCCTTACATTGGAATCCGGGAAGAAATTGGCGAAATTCAGTATTGCGACCAATGAGAGCTACAAAAATCAGAAAGGCGAGCGGGTCACCGACACCCAATGGCACAATGTAGTAGCGTGGGGAAAAACGGCCGAGATCGTAGAAAGCTACGTCACCAAAGGCAAGGAAGTAGCCGTAGAAGGCAAACTAACCACCCGCTCTTGGGATGATAAGGACGGTAACAAACGCTATACCACCGAAGTGGTCTGTAACGAGTTATTGCTGTTGGGAGGTAAATAGAAGTTACCTACATACATTAAAACCTCGCTGTACTATGCAGCGGGGTTTTTTATTTAAAAGAACAGCTCCTGTGCCAAACGAAAGGTATTGGCATGGGCGTCAATGATCGTCTTGATGTCGGGGGAATAACCGCCGCCCATACTTATTTGAAGCGGGATATTATAGGTTTTGCACGTTTGAAGTACGTAGCGATCACGTGCTTTACAACCTTCCAATGTGCAATTCAACCGACCCAATTTATCGCTTTCCAAAATGTCGACCCCGCTTAAATAGAAGATAAAATCGGGTTGCTGGTCTTCGATGAGTTTTGGAAGTGTTTCTTGAAGCGCAGAAAGATAGACCTCGTCTGTAGTGCCATCGGGCAGTGGAATATCCAAATCACTTTTTTCTTTTCGGAAGGGGTAATTTCCTTCACCATGCATGGAAAAGGTAAAGACTAACAGATCATCCTGAAAAATCACCGCAGTACCATTTCCTTGATGAACATCTAAGTCGACAAGCAGTATTTTTTTTGCTTTTTGATTCTGCAATAAATAACGTGCAGCTATGGCCTGATCGTTAAAAAGACAAAATGCTTCTCCATGATCCGGATACGCATGGTGTGTCCCGCCGGCAATGTTCATGGCAATGCCATGCGTCAAGGCGTGGTCACAGCCTTCAATCGTGCCTTGTGTGATGACATACTCACGCGTAACAAGGGCTTCGGAAAGCGGGAAACCAATCTTTCTGGCGGCTCGTTTGTCCAAGGTAAGATTCCGAAGGTCATTCACGTAGCTTTCTGAATGCACGGCCAAAACGGCTTCATCTGCACTTTGCGAAGGTGAAAAAAAATTAGCCTCCACACAGGTGCCTTCGTGAAGCAATTGGTCGTGTAGCAATTCGTATTTAGACATCGGGAAACGATGCCCTAGAGGAAGGTTATGTCTAAAAATAGGATGATACGCTATTTTAAGCATTAATTGATCGTTGCTCCATTTTCTACTCCGTCCGTATCGGGATTCAAAAACACGAGCTTGCCTTCCGGCGTTTCGGTCATGAGGATCATGCCTTCACTGTCCACCCCGCGCAGGGCTCTGGGGGCAAGATTTACCAAAACAGTTACTTTCCGTCCTACAATCTCTTCCGGTGTAAAACTTTCGGCAATACCCGATACAATGGTTCGCACATCTATTCCCGTATCCACCTTTAAGACTAATAATTTCTTCGCTTTAGGCATTTTTTCGGCTTCCACAATGGTTCCCACCCGAATGTCGAGTTTAGTAAAATCGTCAAACTGAATGGTCTCTTTTTGAGGGATAACAGCATTTTTGGCAGCTTCGTTCATTTTTTTACTGGCTTGTAGTTTTTCTAATTGTTTCTGAATTTGTTCGTCCTCAATTTTGCTGAAAAGCAACCCTCCTTTTCCTATGGTATGCCCGGGAGTGAGCAGTGCATCACTATTTGAAACGGAATCCCAAGCGCTTGTACCATTGGTTGTCGAAAGGCGAAGGGTGGTTTTCAGTTTTTCAGAAGTAAAAGGCAAAAAGGGCTCGCTAAGGATCGCTAAGGCAGAAGCTACCTGTAAAGCAACGTACATCACGGTTCGCGTGCGGGCCTCGTCTGTTTTAACGGTCTTCCAAGGCTCTTCATCGGCCAAATACTTGTTTCCCAATCGGGCGACATTCATCAATTCTTGCTGCGCTTCCCGAAAACGGTAGCGTTCTATAGAACTAGCAATCACGGCCGGGTACGCTTGAAGCTCTTTCAGAGTTTGGTTGTCTGCTTCGGAAAAGGCAGCAGGTTGCGGTACGTTTCCTTCATAATATTTATCGGTAAGCACCATGACGCGATTGATAAAATTTCCGAAGATCGCCACCAACTCATTGTTGTTGCGCGCTTGAAAGTCACTCCAGGTAAAGTCATTATCCTTGGTTTCGGGCGCATTGGCGGTTAAGGTGTAGCGTAATACATCCTGCTGGCCCGGAAATTCTTCCAGATATTCATGCAGCCACACAGCCCAATTCTTGCTGGTAGAGATTTTGTTCCCTTCTAGGTTCAAGAATTCGTTGGCAGGGACATTGTCAGGAAGAATATAACTTCCTTCGGCTTTTAGCATGGCCGGAAAGATGATACAGTGAAACACGATATTGTCCTTCCCTATAAAATGTAACAATTTGGTTTCGCTGTCCTTCCAGTAGGGCTCCCACTCTTTTCCTTCTTTGGCAGCCCATTCTTTGGTTGCGGAAATATAGCCTATGGGCGCATCAAACCAAACGTAAAGTACCTTTCCTTCGGCTCCTTTCACCGGCACGGGTATTCCCCAATCCAAGTCGCGGGTCACGGCACGGGGTCGCAAGCCGTCATCAATCCATGATTTGCACTGGCCGTAAACATTGGTCTTCCAGTCTTTTTGATGGCCCTTCAAGATCCATTCCTTAAGCCAGGATTCGTATTGATCCAGGGGTAAGAACCAATGCTTGGTCTCCTTGCGAACGGGCTTGTTCCCGCTTATCATACTCTTAGGATTAATGAGGTCTGTAGCATTATGCGACGTACCGCAGTTCTCACACTGGTCGCCGTAACTTTCTTCAAAACCACACTTGGGGCAGGTACCTACGACAAAACGATCTGCTAAAAATTGACCGGCTTCCTCGTCGTAGAGTTGTTCGGTGATCTCTTCAATGAATTTGCCTTCTTCGTACAATTTTTTAAAGAAGGCCGAAGCAGTCTCGTGGTGGATCTTTGCTGAAGTTCGCGAATAATTATCGAAAGAGATACCGAAGTCGTTGAACGATTTTTTGATAATCGCATGGTATTTATCCACGACCTGTTGGGGGGTGATACCTTCTTTTTTCGCTTTAATAGTAATAGGAACACCGTGCTCGTCACTTCCGCACACAAAAGCAACGTCATTGCCTTGCATTCGTTGAAAACGCGCATAGATATCGGCGGGAACATAGACGCCGGCTAAATGGCCAATATGTACCGGGCCGTTGGTATAAGGAAGAGCTGCAGTGATCGTGTATCGCTTCGGTTGCTTCATAAAATCTTTCTGAATGCCCAGTTTTATTCGGGCAGCACAAAAATAAGGATTTTATCTTCGGAAGCGGTTATCTGAAAAGAGAAAAGTCTTCTGTTCCGAAAGTCTTTCCGAAGCCATCATACTACTATTTAATAAGAAGGGGCGCACTGTAAAACTGACCTCCCAATGCGATACGATACAGATACTGTCCGTAACTCAACCTGCCTTTAACAGCCGCTTTCACATCAATGCGATGCCTGCCGGGGAAGAGGATCTCATTCTTCAGCGTGGCAATCTCTCTTCCGGTGATATCGTACAACTTTATATCTACATTGCCTGTTACGGGCATTTGCAGTTCGATGTAGGTACGGTCATTTTGATAGATCGCTACATGAGAAAGTTTTGTCGTGTCACTAAAATCTGTGACCGAAAGACTTTCACAAGACAGTCCCAGATCGAGATGCTCGTATGTTTGATTGAGCAAAATGGTACTTACTACCGAAGGATCCAAACAGAACCAATCGGTTAAAACCGTGGAATATACATCGCGGAAATCGGTGGAGGGGAGCAGGTTGTCGTTACTGTCCCACACATTCAAGTCCGGATGTTCCCCTACAAATCCGCTGCCGTTCAAGCCGGGGCCAAATAGCATCACCGGTGAGGCAGCACCATGATCGGTCCCGTTGGAGCCGTTCTCGTACGGGCGTCGGCCAAATTCGGAAATAGTCATAGCCAATACATTGTTCTGCATTCCTGTAGCGGAAAGGTCATCGAAGAAATCCTTTATGGAATCGGCAAGATCCTCTAAAAGGGTTCTGTGGTCGTTCACCTGATTGGCATGGGTGTCGAAACTGCCTAATGTTACCATATAGACTTTGGTCCCTAACCCTCCTTTGATCATCCGGGCAACGATCGCCAATTGATTGGCTAATTGCTCGTCAGCATAGGGGACATCATTGTTCGAAGCCATATAGGCGTCATTTATCACGCCTGCATAGGTAAAAGTAGTGTTGGCAGTAGCGCGCATAAAAAGCAGTTTGTCACCATAGACACAATCCGGGATGTCGGTGACATCGTGCAGACTTCCGTTCTGAGCGACATTGGCCAATTGTGCCGGATTCGCTACTGAAAAGGCATAATTGCTGTTAACGCCGTCAAAAATGAGGTTTCCCAAGCTGCCAATTTGTACTGCGGGCGGTATTTCGGGTGGATTGATAAGGTAATCGGGATACAGGTCTTCAAAATAGCGTCCCCACCATCCCGTAGGTTCAAAGTTAATGTCGTCCGTAGAGGCCCATATTTCCGAAGAACGAAAATGAGACAGGTTCTGTTGCGGATAGCCCACACCGTGGATCACTTTCATATTCCCGTCGCCCCATACTGACTGCAAGCTGTTCATATAGTTGGGAAGGGCGAAATTGGTATTGAGATTAAACAGATCGGCCGTGTTGTGTTTTATGGTAGGCCTCAGATTGGCGTATGTCCCATAATCGTACACCGGGACAATGGTATTGAGTCCGTCATTCCCTCCTTTGAGACGTATGATAACTAAGATGTTCTCGTTCTCACTTTGTGATAATGCAACGGATAGCGGAGAGGGCTTGGACGCCGAGACAGCACTATTGGCGAGCACCATGCCTCCGGCTCCGGCGAGTCCCAATGCCTGAATAAAGGAACGTCGGTTCCAGGTAGCATGCTCTTGTTCGTGAACCTTTTTATCCTTCTTTGAAGCTGAAGGACTTTTTGGGAGGTGGTCGTGATCACACATAGTAGTAGTTATTTAAGTTGAAATTCGGGCATGCGGGCAATATGCTTCAGCAATATAAATACCTGATACGGCGCCTCAGACCAGCTAAGGTTCCAAATGCCATCGTCATAGTAATTTTGGGGGATCTCCCATTTAAAGATCGTGGTCGCAATGGCATAATCACCAACAGTATGTAACGGTTTTGCCATAAAATGATCCACCAGTACCTGCGTGATGAACTCGGGATCATTGCTGTCATTCGTGAGATCCCTAGCAAGATCGGTAAAGGTAAAGTCGTAGCCATTAGAGAAAAGATAATCCAGATACACTTCCATGAGCTGCCAACGGCCCGTGAGCGTGGAGGTATTGATCCAGGTCTCATCGCGTTGCCAGCCCGAAACATCCGGCGGATCGTAGAGTTCCTGACCCATAAGACCCGCATAATAGATAAACGCATCCATAATGGAATCGTCGTAGAAAAACCCTGTCTCGTTCGCGAAGGTGAACATCACGTCAAACGGACTTTTTATCACGACACCCAGCGCACGTTCATCAAAAAAATGTTCGCTTTTACACAACTGTTTTAAAACAGGAACCAATTCAAAATTATTTGCGACAAAGGTTTGTGCGAGCGGAGCGATCACATTTTGTTCTACAATAGCGTCCACATCGGGACTTACCAAGAATTTATAGAGTTTACGGCAAATATATTCAGCGATCTCCATCCCGCGCTCTTGAAAGAGAATGTTGATCACATCTTCATACCCCCAAGGTCCGGTTTGTCCAAAGATGGTCTTACTACCCGCATCATGTGTGATCGCATCAAAATAGATGGCAGCCCCAGGTTCGGCCCAGTGATTATATCCTGTTAGCGCTCGGGATGTTTCTGTGATATCGGTTTCGGTGTAGCCGTTGCCCTCTCCCAAGGTGAATAGCTCAAAAAGTTCACGAGCGTAATTCTCGTTGGGATTGTTATTGGTATTTTCAAATCCGTTGAGGTAGACGAGCATGGTGGAGTTGATCCCTATGGACTGTACAAAATCCTTAAAATTTCCAAGGCAATGCGTTTGTAGGTTGTTGTAATACTGAAATAAGTAGGGTGCGTAAAAGTAGGTTTCCAATTCTGTAACGAAGTGATTTGCCCAGAAGAAAGTGAGTCGGCCGCGCAGTTTTTCTGAAATAAAATCGTTGCCGGTTTGTACACGCCAATCCTGAATGTATTGATTGTTCTGCGCTTCATAATCGCTGAAATCACTTACTGCATAATACCCCCAAGCGGGCGCCGGGGTTACAGGCAGACCGGCTGCCGTATCCACCAGAGAATCTATAAAATCTCCGGGGCTCATGGCCAAAGCAGCATCGACCTCCAGCTGTGAGGCACCAAAACCCAGACGTTTAAATACATGTTTTACTTTACTCGTATTCCACGGATTTGAACCGTTAGGGACGTACGGAACAAGGGTTGACACATTGCAGGAGAAGGTAGCAATTGTTTCCATAGGCAATAGGTTTTGCAGGTTTGAGGCTTTTAAAAATACTGAATTGTAGCTTTTTAAGACCTGCCGTACATAATTTTAACTAAAAAGTTTGTCGATTCATTGCCCGGAAACCTAATTTTAACACATGCAAACACCGCACTATTTGTCTTCCGGAGATCGCGTTGCCATTGTGTCGACCGCCCGAAAAATAACCGAAACCGAATTAAAACCCGCCTTGGAATTTCTTAAAAGCTGGGGTCTGAAAGCTGTGTTGGGGAATACTATAGGGGCCGAAGACCATCAGTTTGCGGGAAGTGATGAATTACGCGCATCCGACTTTCAAAAAGCGTTGGATGATCCATCGATAAAAGCGATCTGGTGTGCACGGGGTGGATACGGAACGGTACGCATCTTGGATCGGTTGGATTTTTCAGCATTTAGAAAACACCCAAAGTGGATCATTGGGTACAGCGATGTAACCGTATTGCATTCGCATATTCACAAATTGGAAATCGAAACACTGCACGCTCAAATGCCATTGGATATTGACGCGAAATCTGAAGCGGCCCGAAACAGCATCAGACAGGTCCTTTTTGGAGATGCCTATCGTATTAGCTATGCTTCGGAAGCATCGTTATCCCGTCCCGGCAAATCAAAAGGGCATTTGGTTGGAGGAAATTTGTCGATCCTGTATTCGCTCTGCGGAAGCTCTTCCGCATTGGAGACCCGCGGAAAGATCCTTTTTCTGGAAGATCTGGACGAATACCTGTATCACATTGACAGGATGCTTCAGAATTTAAAAAGAAATGGAATGCTGGAGCATCTGGTCGGATTGATCGTTGGAGGCATGAGCAAGATGAATGATAATTCGGTGCCGTTTGGAAAGACAGCCGAGGAAATCATTCGGGAAGCGGTTTCCGAATACGATTATCCGGTATGTTTTAATTTTCCGGCGGGACATATTACGGATAACAGAGCGCTTATTCTAGGAAGGGAGGTGACCTTCGAAGTTAGCCCAAAGCAGGTTTTATTGCAGTTCTTATAAGTTGTATCTTGTAAAGAATCGTTGCCGGGCGGCAGAAATTGAAACACTATGGCATACCATAACGAACTAGGGAAGATTGGAGAACAATTGGCAGTAGACTATTTATTGCGCAACGACTATGCTATCTTGGAACGAAATTTTGTTTATGACAAAGCCGAAATAGATATTATTGCCAAAAAAGAAACAGGCACCATTGTGATGGTGGAAGTAAAGACGCGAAACAGTGATTTTTTCGGAGATCCCCAGGAATTTGTCACAAAAAATAAAATAAAGCTATTGGTAAAGGCCGCAAATGAATATATGATCTCCAATAAGTTAGATGAGGAAGTTCGTTTTGATATCATTGCGGTCTTAAAAAATGAAAAGATCGAAAATATTGAACATTTTAAAAATGCCTTTTACCACTTTTAGAATTAGTAGGATGGATGAGTGCGCTACGATACAATCACTTTTTGCTTAGCTCATCAACTGTCCTGAAGTTCTATTTCTCATAAACGAATCAATCTTATAGAGTAGAACGATCTGCAGTAGCACGGCAGGAATCAAAAACAGGAGTCCGAGAATGGCCGTAAAAATCAGTATTAAAAATACACCACTTGCCATTTCCAATCCACCGGCTACTTGTGGTACTATTCCCAGAGGCTTAGGAAGCCGGATAAGTGCGAAACCAAAGATAACGCTTCCAATGCCGCAGAAAATAGATTGTGTTACCAACACGTATTCCATATAGAACGGTTCGAAATACAGGGAGGCCATGTCGTACCCATAGAATAATATGGTTTTTCCTATTAAGAAGTAGGCACCTATTTTCAGTAAATAATTATTAAAAATGTTCCCGCTGGAAACAAATCCCCACATAAAATATATGTAGGTAATCAGGACTACAAATTTGATGCTTATATATCCTGCGTTGGAAATAATAAGTTCATTTTCATAGAAGCGGGCATAATCCACGGCAAATTCCACGAATCCTGAAAGAAAATAGATGAGGCCGCAAATCCAAGCTAATTTTACATAAAAACCAGAAGCACCCGCATCTTTGGTAAAAGCAAGTTCTTCATTTGAAGTGTGCTCCTGTAGATGTTCCAAATTTTCACCAAGGGCATTCAAAATGGTTTTTAAAGTAAAACTTCTTGGGGTTACTTCCCCGGCTTCAATACGTTGAATGGTTCGCACATTGATGTTGCATAGCTCAACCAATTCTTCTTGGGTAAGCCCTTTTTGCCTGCGAAGCTCCAAAATTTTTTGACCAAGTTCAGGTTGTTTCATCTGTAAAAGAAATTAGGAAGCAATAGTACGATAGCAGTAAATATACTGCAATATTTTCGAGGGAATTTCACCCGACATTCACCCGACATTTCCTTATATGATGGAATTTATATTGAAAAAGACTCAAATATCTTTAACGCCTTTTCTACGGAAGAGATTCGTTCAAAAGTCAACAATAACCGTAATCCGTTTCGGGTTTCCTTTTCTTTCATCTTGACGGTTTGCGAATGACTTTGCACATATTGTAGCACTTTTCCAAAGTTTGCACTTTGGTAAAAAGCACTTTGTTGGTCGCTCACAAAGTATCCTACCAACTTCCCTTTTTTCATCACCACACGTTCTAAGCCCATGGAGATAGCAAACCATTTTATACGCACACTGTCAAGCAAGTCCTGAGCTTCTTCCGGCAATGGTCCAAATCGGTCAACAAGTTCTTCTTCGAATTTTTGCAACTCGGTTTCGGTCTTTAATTCGTTGAGTTTGGTGTAAAGGTTCAAGCGCTCGGTAATATTATTTACATAATCATCCGGGAAGAGTAATTCGAAATCGGTATCGATCACCACTTCTTTCACAAAATCTTTCTTCTCATGCTCGGTGCCGGCATACAGGTCTTTAAATTCTTTTTCTTTCAATTCGTCGATCGCTTCGGAAAGGATTTTTTGGTAGGTCTCAAAACCAATCTCATTAATAAAACCGCTTTGCTCACCCCCCAAAAGATCACCGGCGCCACGAATCTCAAGATCTTTCATGGCGATGTTGAGTCCGCTGCCCAATTCACTAAATTGCTCCAGAGCGGTGATTCGTTTTCGGGCATCATCGGTCATGGCCGAATACGGTGGCGTTATAAAATAGCAAAAAGCCTTCTTGTTGCTTCGTCCTACGCGTCCGCGCATTTGGTGGAGGTCCGAAAGACCAAAGTTATTGGCGTTGTTAATAAAGATCGTATTCGCATTTGGAACGTCTAAGCCACTTTCAATAATGGTCGTCGAGACCAACACATCGAATTCGTTGTTCATAAAGGCGAGCATGAGATTTTCAAGTTTCTTACCTTCCATTTGTCCGTGACCTATACCCAGTTTTGCATCGGGGACCAAACGTTGGATCATTCCGGCTACTTCTTTAATATTCTCTATGCGGTTGTGCACAAAGAAAACTTGTCCGCCACGGGAGATCTCGTAACGAATAGCATCTCTAATAGTTTCTTCGGAAAAGCGTATCACGTGGGTCTCAACGGGATAGCGGTTGGGAGGGGGTGTGGTAATGACCGAAAGATCCCGCGCGGCCATCAAACTAAACTGAAGCGTTCTTGGAATAGGTGTTGCCGTGAGTGTCAAGGTATCTACATTCTCTTTTATGGTCTTCAGTTTGTCTTTAACGGCAACCCCAAATTTTTGTTCCTCATCAATGATGAGCAGTCCAAGGTCTTTAAATGCAACCGACTTATTTACCAGTTGATGCGTCCCTATTACAATATCCAGTGTGCCATTTTTAAGGTCTTCCAGCACGGTTCTACGTTCTTTAGCTGTACGAAAACGATTGAGATAGTCCACCCGGACAGGCATTTCAGACAAACGTTCTGAAAAAGTTTTATGATGCTGGAATGCTAAAATAGTAGTAGGCACCAAAACAGCTACCTGTTTTCCGTTATCCACCGCTTTAAAAGCCGCGCGTATAGCAACCTCGGTCTTTCCGAAGCCAACATCCCCGCAGACCAAACGGTCCATGGGACGTTCGTTTTCCATATCCCGCTTTACGTCTTCGGTAGCGGTTACCTGATCCGGGGTGTCTTCATACAGGAAGGAAGATTCCAGCTCCAGTTGCAAATAGGAATCGGGGTCAAAGGCAAAGCCTTTCTGTAATCGTCGCTTTGCGTATAGTTCGATCAAATTGAAAGCAATTTCCTTGACACGTGTCTTGGTCTTTTGCTTCAATTTTTTCCACGCTGCACTACCAAGTTTATAGATTTTTGGGGCAGTGCCGTCCTTTCCGTTGTATTTCGAGATCTTATGAAGCGAATGGATGCTGAGGTAGAGTATATCGCGTTCCCCATAGATAAGTTTGATCGCTTCCTGTTGTTTTCCTTCTACATCAATCTTCTGAAGTCCGCCAAATTTCCCGATCCCATGGTCGATATGGGTGACATAATCCCCTACTTCAAGATTGGTGAGTTCCTTGAGGGTGATCGCCTGTTTCTTGGCATAACCGTTCTTAAGCTGAAATTTATGATAGCGTTCAAAGATCTGATGGTCGGTGTAACAAACTGTTTTAGCATCGTCGTCAATAAATCCTTGGTACAATGGAAAAACAACGGTCTCAAACTGTACAACTTTTTGTTGGGCATCCTCAAAGATATCGTGGAAGCGTCGAGCTTGTTGCTCACTGCTGCAGAATATATAATTGGTGTACCCTTCCGAAGCTTTGGAATTCAGATCTTCAATAAGTAGGTTGAACTGTTTGTTAAACGATGGTTGCGGTCGCGTGTGAAAAACAATGGGAGCCGCTGCGGAAGTATTTTTCCCGGAGGTCAAGACTACTTTGGTAAACTCCTTTAACTGTTCATTCAGTAAAGCCGATGAACAAAATAACTCCCGGGGCTCACTTTGCTTTACTTCTCCTTTTGTTTCCTGATAGGCTTTGGTCGCTTTCTTAAAAAGAGCGTCGATACTGTTACTTAAAAGTTCCTCATTCTTTAGAAAGACTACGGTTTTTGAGGCGATGTATTCTAAAAAGCTTTCCCGAACGCTCAACGCAGTTGCGCTGTCCTCCAATCTCTTATTCTCGACATTGGGAATGATGGAGATTTTTTTTACACGTTCGAGTGAAAGTTGCGTCTCGACATCGAACGTTCGGATGCTGTCCACCTCATCGCCAAAAAACTCAATGCGATACGGCTCGTCATTGCTAAAGGAAAAAACATCCAAGATTCCCCCACGTACAGAGAATTCCCCGGGTTCCGTAACAAAATCGACACGCTTAAAATGATAGGCAAAAAGCACTTCATTCACAAAATCGATGGACAAAGTATCGTTCAAAGCGATCTTCAGGGTGTTCTTTTCCAGTTCCTTTCTGGTAACCACCTTTTCGAACAACGCTTCGGGGTAGGTGACAATAAGCGCGGGTTTCTTTCGAGAATTGATGCGGTTAAGCACTTCCGAACGAAGCAACACATTGGCGTTGTCTGTTTCTTCAATTTGGTAGGGCCTACGATAACTTCCGGGGTAGAATAGTACATTTTCATCCCCAAGAAGATTCTCGAGATCGTTAAGATAATAGGCAGCTTCTTCCTTATCGTTCAGGATACATAAAAAAGGGACTTCTGTCAATTTGAAAGTATTGGCGATGACAAGGGAGGTAGCAGAGCCTACGAGTCCGGAAATTTCTGTTCTCGCTTGAGATCGAGCAATAGTATCCTCCAGTTTTCGGGTAGCCGAAGACTGAGAAAATAAGGCAGAGACGAGTGTTTTACTCATGGTGGGCAAAGATAGGGCGTTCCGTTTTTTATTTACAAGTCCAAATGCAGATTTATCATTTTACTAACACTATTCTCATGAGGCATTCCTTACTTTTAAGGAATGGGGATACAGGAATTTGACGTATTTGTTATAGGCACAGGCACGGCCGGGAAAAGTGTTGCGTACGACTGTGCGGCAGAAGGAATGTCTGTTGGAATAGCCGACAACCGTGAATTTGGCGGTACCTGCGCGATTCGCGGTTGTGACCCGAAGAAAGTATTAGTAGGACTAACCGAAGTGTTACATCTGGCAAAGCACTTAAAAGGTAAAGGGATTACCAAAGAACCCGAAATTCGATGGGCAGATGTACAAGCCTTTAAAGCAACGTTCACCGATGCGGTTCCTGCCAGTACTGAAAAGAAATTGAAGAAAGCAGGAATCACCCTTTACCATCAATCTCCACACTTTATAGGCGAGCAAACCCTTTCAGTAGAGGGAAAAACTGTAAAGGCAAAAAAGATCGTAATTGCTACAGGGCAACAGCCTTTAGAACTAAAAATTCCCGGAAGGGAACACCTGCAGCTTAGTGATGACTTTCTGGAATTGCCTGAACTCCCCGAAAGTATGGTATTCGTGGGTGCCGGTTACATTGGGATGGAATTTGCCCACATCGCAGCACGTTGTGGCGTGAAGGTCACCGTTATCGAATTTCAGGAACGTCCGTTAACTCCGTTTGAAAGTGACATTGTAGCGCATCTTACAAAAGCTTCGGAAGCATTGGGGATCGATTTCATTTTTAATGCCGAAGTAATTTCAGTAGAAAAGTTACGGAAGAATTACCGAGTTCACTTTCAGAAAAACGGAAAGAAAGCGGCTGTCACAACCCGAATGGTCTTCAATACGGCAGGGAGAGTACCATCGATTGCAGCTTTAGCGCTCGAAAAGGGAAATGTTGCATTTGAAAAGGGGGGCATTTCTGTAAATGCGTTTCTACAAAATACAACCAACCCGAACGTCTATGCCTGTGGTGATGTTTCGGCCAGCGGTTCCTTACCCCTGACACCGACATCTTCCCAAGAAGCACGTGTTGTGAGTCTGAATATAAGAAACGGCAACATTACTAAAATGGATTTTCCACCGGTGCCGTCGGTGGTTTTTACAATTCCGCAAGTGGCAAGTATTGGCCTCACCGAAGCAGAAGCCAAAGAAAAGGGGTACGAAATTCGTGTGGAGTATAAGAGCGTTCCGCATTGGTACAATGCCAAACGGATCAATGCCAATGTATATGCCTATAAGACGATAGTGGATACTAAGCGTGACCTCATTTTGGGAGCCCATATCATCGCTCCCCATGCCGGTGAAATGATCAATTTATTCGTATTGGCGCTCTGTGGCAAACTGAAACCTGAGCATTTAAAAGCTATGATTTTTGCGTATCCCACTTGGGGGAATGATATTAAAGGTATGGTGTGACGTTTTAAGAGATCGCATCCAGCAAACACGTTGTAAGACGCTTGATATCATCTTCGGTGTTGTAGACATTCGGAGAGACGCGAATCGATTGTCCGCGATACGAAACCGAAATGTTTTGAGCTGCCATATGTTCTTTCAGTTTAGGGATAGAAAAATCATTTTTAGGATAAATTCCGAAGAGATGCTGTGCTCTGTATTTAGGATCTTCTATGTAAAAGTGTTTCTTCGGAAGTGTTTTCAAAACATCTTTTGTGATATTCCTGCAATATTCTTGGATGGCTTCCGGTGTCCATTGCAACAGTTGACGAATACCTTCCGAAAGCATGGGCACCAAAATAAATTGGCTCGATTCACCTACGTCAAAACGGGTGGCTTTCGCCTTGAACCGCTCGTTGTAGTTCACAAGATTAGCAAAGTTCTCGCTTCCTTCATGATTCATCCAGTTGTTCTCGATGGGAGTTCCTTGATAGAATCGTTCCCCGAAATAAGCAACGCCCAAACCGTATGCTCCTAATAACCACTTATACCCGCCGCAAATGAGTGCATCTGGGGCGATATCCTCTACCGAAAAGGGTAAGGCGCCCACACTTTGCGTGCCGTCTACAATTAGGTAAGCGTTTACTTCATTGGTACGCTTCCGAAGCAGTGCAAGATCAAATAAGGTCCCGTCGGCCCAATGCACATGAGGAACTGCAACGACTTTGGTGTTTTCAGTAACGGCCTGTAAAAGAGCTTCGTTCCATCGTTCCGCCCTGCCAGTTTCCACTGCCGGAGCAGTTACTATTCTAACGGTAACGTTATGAGAAGTTTCTAGTTGCTTCCAGGCGTAATAGTTGCTGGGAAATTGCTCTTGCAGCAGGACGATCTCATCTCCTTTTTCAAAAGTAATATTACGAATTACGTTGGCAATACCGTAAGAAACCGATGGAATGATGGCAATGGCTTCGGGATCGGGAGCGTTGATGAGTTGTGCGAACCGTTTTTTCAACACTGTCTTTTCAGAAAAGAAATCCGATTCAGAGATCTCGTAAGGACGGTTCTTCCTGTTCAAATTTTCTATGCCAATGCGTGCGACCGATTTCAATTGCGGCGACATGTAAGCGCCGTTGAGGTAAATGTGATGAGGATCCAGATCAAAGTGATCTTTTTGTTGTATCATGAGCGTTTTCTGTATTGAGAATATTTAATGATGGGGCTGGTATCCCTATTTTTAAAACCGTGGATACTACTACTTACAAAAAGAATGACAGCCACGAGAATAGCGGTGTACGCTACACTTTGCTGTATATCCCAATTTGCAACAGCGATTGCTGCCAATGCCCATACACCTACCAATGCAAATTCTCGCATGTTCCGGCTCCATGTGACCCATAGATTGATGACTCCTGCAGTGCAGATCATCACAATAGCCCAACTGCTTTCGGCAAATCCGAATCCGTCCCACCCTATTTTTACGAGATAGGCCGAAACATTGGCAATACTCGCCACAGTTACCCAGCCGCTATAGATCACAAAAGGCCACCACAAAAAGAGGATCGTCGTAATAGGAGCATCCCACAATTCCATGTCGTTGTTAATAACAATTCGAGTCAAGGAATACAACAAGACAAAGATGCAGAGTACGGAAAAATTGATATAGCCATACAGCCAAAAGATCACCCAAAGGCAATTGGCTATACAAGAAAGTACAAACCACCAACCTGTTTTTAAAACAAAGGCATCGTCCCTAACAGTTGTAAAGAGACTCCTGCTTTGATAAACAACAAAACCTAAAAGTAGAAGATAGATCACTCCCCAAATGGCAAAGGCGTACCCGGCCGGCGTAAATAAGGAGGTGAGCGAGTCACTTACTTGCCCGATGGTGGTGTTGTTGATCGCACCGGTATTGGAGGCATAGTTGACCAAGACGGTTGCGACAAAGGCAATGATATTTCCAATTTGTAAAGCTCTTTTCATCTTTTTCAATTTAAGGGTTATTTGAAACACATACGACCTGTCCTTCTGCGATCGCAAAAATGATATCCTCTTGTTGCGGATTCATAATATGCTTTCCTGTAAAGGTACCAAAAGCAGGCAATATAAATTGTCCTTCCCGCTTGTAGAAACATGCTAATCGAACCGATTGCCTTCCTCCGCCCTGCAGGCGAATACCCGGATGGATATGACCGCAAATATTGAACAGTGTCTCGTGCTCCGTAGGATGGTGTGTAAGGAGAAAGGAGTCTATGTGCAACGCGTCTACTACTGTAAGACCCAATGCTTCGTAAAGGTATGGCGGAATGACATCGTGATTGCCGCTAACCAATATGACAGTTGTTGAGGTGTCACGCGCCCACGCTTCAAAGTTTTTCCATTCATTATTTTTTTTACTATGGAACAGGTCACCTAAAAAACAAATGGTTGCCGGGTTAAAAGCTTCGGTAATATCTCGAAGTTTTTGGAAATTTTCTTCGGAAGCTTTCAGCGGGACGGCGGCGCCATATTTTCTGAAATGGGTCACCTTTCCGAAGTGAACATCGGCGATCAAGAGCATACTTTGCTGGACCCAATAGGCTGCACCACTGGCATGTAGTTTGAATTCCTGATCGTGTATGAAGAGCGATGCGGTCATTTTTCCAATTGAAGGGTCATTCGTTTGATTCGGTCTGCTAATTTTTCGGAAGATAACTTTTCCCGCAATCGATCGGTAATGATAGGAAAGCTAAAAGGAGTTGGTTTTTGGCATGGTTTCCATACGATGGTTTGTGCATTGATGCGTTCCAGCGCCTGTCGAAGGCGTCCTTCTTCCAGTTGATGCTCAAACGTTTCCCGAAACGCTTGTAAATAAAGTAGATTGTGAGGCTCGTAATCTCGAAAGACATCAAATAATAATTGAGCATTACTTTGAAGGTGTTTGGTCTTAATGGCTTTGTTAGGATATCCTTGAAATACCATGCCGCTAATCACCGCAATATCCCGAAATTTCCGTCGCGCCAGTTCTGTGGCATTCAAGCTCTTTTGAAGGTCCTCAAAGAGATAGTCTGTAGCGAACAGGTTGTTGTCGATCATTTGTTGTATATCTAAAGGTCGATCGCTCAGTAATTCAAAACCGTAGTCATTATAAGCCAGTGAAAATGTGATGGGTGACAGTAAGCTAATACGATATGCGAGTAGACCACTCATGGCTTCATGGACAAATCGGCCTTCAAAAGGATAAAAAATACAATGGTACCCTTCTCGCGTTTTAAAACTTTCGATCAAAAATTGATCGGCTGCAGGAACAACCGATTCGCGGCGTTGTCTTTCAAATATTGGTTGTAACGCCTTTAGTTCTTGGCTTTTAAAGGACCAATCCTCTCCTTTGTTCTCGGTAGTTATCGAAACGCTGTTCAATTCTTCCCGCAGGATCTTGCTCATCTGGGAAGACAGCGGCAATCTTCCCCCCATAAAACTTACCACATTCGTACTGGTCTTTTTTGCTCCTCGTACTTGTGCCTGCATGTTTCGTAACCGAACCAATTCTAAAGTTCTTCCTGCAAATACAAAAGTATCGCCGGGTTTCATCTTTCCAATGAACCACTCTTCGATTGTGCCTATGAAACCCCCGGAAACATATTTAACAAGGAGCATTGCATCACTAACTATGGTCCCAATAGACAAACGGTGCATCATTGCGATCTGCCGGCTTTCCACTTTATACAGCCCATGAGTCGATACTGTCACTTTTCGGTATTCGTCATAGGCCTGAAGACTTTGGCTCCCCATGGTAATAAAGTTAAGACACCATTGCCACTGCTCGTCTGTAATCCCTTGAAAGCAGAATGTTGTTTTAATTTCTTTGTAGATTTCCTTCGGAAAAAAGCCATCACTTACCGCCAAGGTAATAAGGTATTGTATCAGCACGTCGAAGCTTAAGAGATAGGGAATACGGTCTTCTACTACATCTTCTTGAACCGCCCGTTTTAATGCCGAAGCTTCCACAAGTTCAAGCGCATGGGTGGGTAAAAAGTAAATAACGCTGGCTTCTCCAGGTCGATGATTGCTTCTGCCGGCACGTTGTAAGAATTTAGCTATGCCCTTTGGTCCCCCAATTTGGATGATGGTTTCCACGGGAGCAAAATCCACTCCCAGGTCTAAGCTGGAGGTTGCGACCACTGCCGTTAACGATTCGTTTCGAATAGCTTGTTCAACCCACAGGCGTGTGTCTTTCGAAATACTACCGTGGTGCATAGCGATCTCTCCCGCCAATTCCGGATAACGTGCAAGGAGTTTCTGAAACCAGATTTCACATTGTCCGCGTGTGTTGGTGAAAATAAGGGTGGTCTTGCTTTTTTTTAGTATCGGCACGATTTCATCCAGCAAGTGAAGTCCCAGATGACCCCGCCAGGGGAACGTCTCCATTTTTTTTGGTATGATCGATTTGACAATGGTCTTCCGTTTATTCTTCGACTTTATAAGAACCGCATTCTCCCTGAAAGAATGATCCATTCCCAGCAGTACATCTTGTGCTTCTTCTAAATTTCCTATGGTTGCTGAAATGCCCCAAATTCGAAGTTGGGGACATACCGTCTTAAAACGGGAAAGCGCCAATTCCATTTGTACTCCTCTCTTGCTTCCCAATAACTCATGCCATTCGTCCACCACAATGGCTTTAAGTGTTGCAAAGGTCTTTGCATACCCTTTACTTGCCAACAGCAGCATAAGACTTTCGGGCGTTGTGATTAGTAGATCGGGCATGTTCTTTTTTTGCTTCGCACGTTCGCTTTGAGGGGTATCTCCTGTGCGTATTCCAACGGTAAGTCCGGTATCGAGTTCGTCTGCAAATCGTTGTGCCGCTTGTTGTATTTCAACCGAAAGTGCGCGAAGTGGTGTGATCCAGATAGCTTTGATCCCCGGACTTTTCTTTGTTCTATAATTCGGATTGTCCTTTATGTACTGCAGCACAATAGGGATCCACAACGAATACGTTTTTCCGCTTCCTGTAGGCGCATTTAGCAGTCCGTGTTTGCCTTTTAAGAATGCCTTCCACGTTTTTTTCTGAAAAGGGAACGGTTTCCAACCTTGCTGTTGAAACCAAGTTTCGGCAATATGGATCAATTCGTTCACTTCGGAATGAGGGCTTTTAGATCGTCCAACGTATTTGCTTCGGCAATAGGTTTGTCTTTCCGCCAACGTAAAATTCTCGGGAAACGTGTGGCAATACCGCTCTTATGTCTCGTGCTTTCTGCAATTCCTTCAAAAGCAATCTCAAAAACATGATGCGGGGTAACGCTTCGAACCGGCCCGAATCGCTCTACTGTGTTTTTTTTGATCCAAGCATCCACCTGCCGGAATTCGGCATCGGTAAGACCGGAATAGGCTTTCGCGAACGTAACGAGCTCTCCTTTGTCCCAAAGGGCGAAGGTATAGTCCGTATAGAGATTGGCCCGTCTTCCGTGTCCGCGCATGGCATAGGTGAGCACCGCATCGATGGTAAAGGGATCTATCTTCCACTTCCACCAGTCGCCCTTTTTTCGTCCTACCAGATACGGACTCTCTTTTCGTTTCAGCATAAGACCTTCGCTGCGCTTTTCACGGGAACGGTCTCTTTCTTCTGCGGCAGCTTCCCAAGAAGAAAATTCCATAGTGGAACTAAGGTAGAGCCCGATGGCATCACAATCACAGTCTTCAATAAGTTTGTCCAGCAGTGCTCTTCGTTCTGAAAACGGTTTTTGACGAATATCTTCACCCTGCCATTCCAACAGATCGTATGCAACTAAGATGACCGGGGTTTTTTCAAGGAGTGCTTTGGAAATGTTTTTGCGTCCAATACGGGTTTGCAGCGCATTAAAATCGCCTATGGAGCCTTCTGAAAAAGGAAGGATCTCCCCATCCAGAACTGTTCCGTTGGGAATTACCTTTAAAAATCGTTGAAACTCGGGGTATTTATCGGTTACCAGTTCTTCTCCTCGGGACCAGACGAACACTTCATCATTGCGCAAGATGACTTGCGCCCGTATGCCGTCCCATTTGTGTTCAAAACTCCATTGTTCGACAGGTTCTAATTCTTTCTGAAACGCATCTTCAACCGCATAGGCAAGATAGAAAGGATAAGGCTTCGACAAGTAATCGTCTTCGTTCTCTTCCAAGATCAATTTTTTGTAGGTTGTGGTCTGCGGGGTCCAATCGCCCATGAGCTTGTATGCCAAAATATCTTCATCGATCTCCGTAGCTTTGGACAACGCGCGTGTCATGAGTTTTTGACTTACACCTATGCGAAAACTTCCGGTAATGATCTTATTGAAAACAAAACGTTCAAAATAGGTTTGTTGCAGCCAGTTTTCCTGAAGGTAGGCTTTCTTATCCGCTTCGGGGAGATCCTTAAGTGCACTTATTTCTGAAATATACTGTGACAAGGATTTATGAGTTCGCCCTTCAGATGAAGGTACAACCAGCGCTATCGTTTCGGCAAGATCCCCGACGATGTGATAGCTCTCTTCAAACAGCCAAAGTGGTATGTTACTTATTTCGGAAGCCCATTGACGCAGTAGTGTGGTGTTTACAGGACGTTTGGGACGTCGATGTGACAGGATGGCAATAGTCCAAAGCTTGTCGGCATCATCCGCTTTCAGAAAGTAATCGGTCAAAGCCGCAACTTTTCGGGTCGTCTTATTTGTACTGTCCAGTGTTTTGATGAGCTCTGCAAATGCTTTCACGCGTCCACCTCCGCTTCTTGTTTAGTTCCAACTTCGGCACCCTCTTCTTCATATTGTGTTTTTTCGGTACGGGCGTCCAACCCCATTTCTTCGCGAAGATAGCGAGCGAAAATATCGGTATAACCGTGCGTAGCAATCACCTTTTCGCAGCCCGTTGCCTTGATCGTTTCCAGTAGTCCTTCCCAGTCGGCATGATCACTTAACACAAAACCACGATCTACTGCGCGTCTTCGGCGGGCTCCTCTAAACGTCATCCAACCACTTGCCGAAGCCGTTTCGTAGGGGACCATTTTTCTAATCCATGTACTTCCATGTGCGCTGGGAGGTGCGATCACGATATTCCCTCGAAGCGCTTCCTTTGTTGTTTCCCTGCTCACTTTTGTGGTCTTAGGAAAGGCATAATGCGGCCGTAGCACGTTGGTCATATTTTCCACAGCACCATGGGTATAGATCTCACCAATGGAAGGATCCAAGTGCTTGAGGAGTCGCTGAGCCTTTCCCAAACTATAGCCAAACAAGACAGAAGTCTTTCCTTCGGCTTTATTTTCTGCCCACCATGTATTGATATCTTCGAAGACTTGCGCTTGAGGCTCCCAGCTAAAAGCAGGTAGACCGAAAGTGCATTCAGTAATAAAGGTGTTGCATTTTACAGGTTCGAACGCTTCCGCTAAACCATCGTCTTCAGTCTTGAAATCTCCTGTAAAGACCCATACCTCGCCCTTATATTCCACCCGAACTTGCGAGGATGCTACAATGTGCCCTGCAGGATGCAGTGAAAACGTAACACCATTGATCACAAAGCGCTCATTCCATTGCTTACCCGTGACCGTGATATCTCCCAAGCGGTGTTTAATAATTGGAACGTTGTTGGTGTGTGTAATATACTGTTGGTGTCCCCAACGGCTGTGATCTGCGTGCCCGTGCGTGACGATACATTTCTTTACAGGCCGCCATGCATCGATATAAACATCGGCTTGTTGGCAATAGATTCCGTTGGTATTAAAAACGAGTAGTGGTGTGGTCATGGATTCCTTTCAGTAGCACCTTAAAATTACCATTTTGTGGTGTATTTATTTCAGAATTAAGAAAAGTTTAGCGTAACAAACTGCCTTAAAAAAATGAACAAAATATGACAGGAATCATTCGCTAGGCTGGCAAAAGTTCTATATTTGTACTATAAAATTCTACTATGTCATTTACAGATCTATTTGAAAGCGGAGAACACGCGAGAAACTTGGGTCATTTTGCTTCTATCGCAAATATTGCGGCTATTGACGGCGCTATAAATCCTGAGGAAGAAAGATTGCTAAAGCGATTTGCCAGAAAATTGGACATTCGTGAATCTGAGTATCTTGAAGTATTGAAGAACCCTCAGAAATATCCTATCAATCCTCCAAACTCTGCCGATAAACGATTGGAGCGTATGCATGATCTTTTTCAAATGATCTTTGCAGACCATGAGATCGACGATCACGAACGTTTCTTGATAGAACGGTATGCGATTGGACTTGGCTATTCTACCGAGTTGGCACAAAAGCTAATTAAACGTTCCATTGAGATCTATCAAGGAGGTTTGGATTTTGAAGATTACCGGTACCTGCTCAATAAATAAGAGCGCCTCCCAGTACATTTTAGTTTCGAAGCCTATGTGCTGCTTTGCCGCATAAATTCTTCTGCTTTTTCGACCATTTTTTTGCTTCCGCAGAAGAACGGTACACGCTGGTGTAAGGTTGTAGGCTGAATATCCAAGATGCGTTCATACCCGTTACTAGCCTTGCCGCCCGCTTGCTCGGCAATATATGCCATGGGGTTGCACTCATACAGTAAGCGTAATTTTCCATCAGGATTTTTGGAGGTGTTCGGATAGATATAAATGCCACCTTTGATCATGTTTCTGTGAAAGTCTGAAACCAAAGAGCCAATATAGCGAGAGGTATACGGACGGTCTTCTTCCTCTTTTTGGCAGTACTTGATATAGTCCTTCACTCCCTGTGGAAAATGGATATAATTTCCTTCATTGACCGAGTAGATAGAACCCGTTTCCGGAAATTTCATATTGGGGTGAGACAAGTAGTAGGTTCCAATAGCGGGATTCAACGTAAAGCCGTTTACGCCGTGCCCGGTGGTATATACGATCATCGTTGAGGTACCATAGACAATATAACCTGCCGCTACCTGTCTGTTTCCGGTTTGCAGGAAATCTTCCAAGGTTACGGGAGTGCCTTCCGGGGTGATCCTTCTATAAATAGAAAATATCGTACCTACAGAAACATTGACGTCGATATTTGACGATCCGTCCAACGGATCTATCAGCACTACGTATTTATTATCGTTCTTTTTATTACGCCCCTGAATGGTGATAAAATCGTCTTCTTCTTCGCTGGCGATCCCACAAACGATCTCTCGATTGGTGAGGGTCTTAATGAAGATCTCGTTGGCGTACACATCTAATTTTTGTTGATCTTCCCCTTGAATATTAGTATCTCCTGCCGCCCCAAGAATATCTACTAAGCCGGCTTTGTTCACTTCATGGTTTACAACTTTAGCAGCCAGCCGAATGGAATTGATGAGGCGCGAAAGTTCGCCCGAAGAGTACCGAAACTCACTTTGGTTCTCAATGATGAATTCGCCTAGGGTCTGATTTTGTTTTGCCATGATGAAGGTTAATGGAATGTGAATTTGCTGCAAATATCGGGTTTTTTAAGAAATTGAACCGATATTTGTGCCTCAAAACAAGCCATATGCAGATAACTATTCGAAATGCCGAGAAAGAGGATATGCCAAAGGTACTTGAACTCATTGAAGAACTTGCCGTTTTTGAAAAGGAACCCCATGCGGTAGAAGTTTCAGTAGGTGATCTTGAAGCGGCAGGTTTTGGAGCCAAACCTATGTTTCGTTGTTTCGTGGCAGAAGTTGACACAAAGATCGTGGGAATGGCATTGGTCTATTTTCGGTTTTCTACATGGAAGGGACGGGTCTTGCATCTTGAAGACCTTATCGTGACCAACGCCATGCGCGGAAAAGGGATTGGTGAACGGCTCTATGCGGCCGTGCTCGAGTATGGACATTCCTTAGGATGTAAAAGAGTGCAATGGGAAGTCTTGGGATGGAACGAAGGAGCCATTAAATTCTATGAACGTAGCGGTGCAAGTGTGCTTCGCGACTGGCATGTAGTTCACATGGATGAACAAGGGCTTACACATTTTTTAAAGACACAATAAACAGTAGCGACTGGAACTATTATAGATGAAAGTATTCAAATTTGGAGGGGCATCGGTGAAAGATGCCGAAGGGGTTAAAAATCTAGTGAATGTGATCAACGTTACGGGGGAGCAGGATCTTCTTGTCGTGGTATCGGCCATGGGGAAGACCACAAACGCTCTTGAAACAGTGGTTTCTCATTATTTTTCGAATCCTTCAGAGATTGAAGCTGCGGTGACAAGCGTATATGAATATCACTTTAAAATCTTACAGGAATTATTTCCTACGACTGCTTCGGAAGTATTTGCAGAAGTAAAAGATCTTTTCAAGGAATTGAAAGGTTTTCTGAAGCGTACCAAGTCTAAGAACCATGCTTTTGTCTACGATCAAGTAGTTTCGTATGGGGAGTTGATTTCTACCGCTATCGTTTCGGCGTATCTTTCCGAAGCAGGGATCAAAAACACGCTTCTCGATGTACGAAGTTGTATTGTGACCGATGCCAATTATCGGGATGCGAATGTGAATTGGGAAGCGACCCAAGAACACATTGGCAGTAAGGTGGCAAAAAAAGGAATTACCATCACGCAAGGATTTCTTGGCGCGGAAAACACAAATAATTTCACAACCACGCTGGGGAGAGAGGGGAGTGATTATACCGCAGCGATCTTTGCCTACTGTCTCAATGCGGTTTCGGTTACCATTTGGAAGGATGTGGCCGGTGTTTTAAATGCAGATCCAAGATTCTTTACAAATACGACCCTCCTGCACCACATATCTTATCGAGAGGCGATCGAATTGGCCTTTTACGGAGCCTCGGTGATTCATCCAAAAACGCTGCAACCCTTACAGCGCAAGGAGATACCACTTTTTGTAAAATCATTTGTAAGTCCGATGGATCCGGGCACCTGTGTGGGGAAAGGTGTTGCTTTAGACCCTCAAACCTCCTGTTTTATATTAAAAAAGAATCAAGTCCTCATTTCGCTATCGTCCTTGGACTTTAGTTTTATGATGGAAAATCATATAGGAGACGTTTTTAAATGGTTGCATGAATACAAAATGAAGGTAGAGCTTATTCAAAACTCAGCCATTAGCTTTTCGGTTTGTGTTGATAATAAATTCGATACGCTCGAGCCGCTTCTGGCGAAGCTTCGGTCGAATTTTAAAGTAAAATGGAACGAAGGAGTTACTTTGTATACGGTGCGACACTCACAACCTGCAGAAATCAAATCCCTTGTTGAAAATAAAACGGTCCTTTTAAAACAAGAAAGCCGCGAAACGGTACAGTTGGTCGTAAAAGAATAGTATAGATTGTTTCGCTATATTTGTGATTCGTAACAACCAAAACAACCTCCATGGGATTAGTGAACGCCAAAGAAGTAGCGAAAGCTATCAATGTTGATAAATTCGGCTTTTTAGGTACTTCCATGGGTTGGGTATTGATGAAGCTTCTCAATATTTCTACCATGAACAAGATCTATGATAGGAATAAGCATTTGAGCGACCTTGAATTTATCAATGCCCTGTTGGATGAATTCGAGATCAATTTTGAGATCCCGGAAGAAGACCTGAAGCGCTTGCCTAAGACCGGGCCTTTTATTACCATATCCAATCATCCGTTGGGAGGGATCGACGGCATTCTGTTGCTAAAATTGTTATTGGAACACCGTCCGGACTTCAAGATCATCGCTAATTTTTTACTACACCGAATCGAGCCTTTAAAGCCGTATGTCATGCCTGTAAACCCTTTTGAAGAGCGCAAGGATGCCAAAAGTAGCGTGATGGGTTTTAAGGCTTCCTTGACACACCTTCGAGAAGGGCATCCTTTGGGAATTTTTCCTGCCGGGGAAGTCTCTACGTATCGTGACGGTAAACTGGTGGTAGACCGTCCTTGGGAAGTGGCTGCCATGAAACTGGTTAAAAAGGCAGAAGTACCAATCGTACCTATTTACTTTCACGCAAAGAACAGTAAATTCTTTTATAGATTGGCTAAGCTTAGCGACACGTTGCGCACCGCTAAATTACCATCGGAACTGCTCACGCAGAAAGAACGTGTCATCAAGGTGCGTATTGGTAACCCCATTGGGTTAGAAGATCAACAGGAGCACGAATCGTTGGAGGCTTTTACTGAGTTTCTTCGGAAAAAGACCTACGTCCTTGCGAATCCTTTTCAGAAGAAAAAATTATTGGATACCCTTCCGAAGAACCTAAAATTCCCGAAACCTCCCAAAAAGATTGCCGGTGCGATCTCGGTAGAGAAAATGGAAAGCGAGATCGCTGCCCTGCGTACCGATGATAAGCGATTATTGGTTAGTAAGAACTACGAGGTATTTTTGGCGCAGGCCGATCGTATCCCCAGTATCATTCAAGAAATAGGCCGATTGCGTGAGATCACATTTAGAGAGGTAGGCGAAGGTACAAACAACGCTACCGATTTGGATAAGTTCGACAGCTACTATCACCATATGTTCTTATGGGACAACGATGCTCGAAAGCTAGCCGGTGCCTACCGTATGGGATTGGGATCGCAGATCTTTCCACGGTTTGGAATCGACGGGTTTTATTTGCAGGATCTGTTTCGTTTTGAACCCGAATTGTACCCAATGATGAGTAAATCCATTGAGATGGGAAGGGCCTTCATCATAAAAGACTATCAACAACGCCCCATGCCTTTGTTCCTGCTTTGGAAAGGCATTGTGCATACTACGTTACGGTATCCGGAACATCGCTATCTCATTGGAGGGGTGAGTATAAGTAATAAGTTTTCTGAATTTTCAAAATCGTTAATGATCGAGTTTATGAAATCCAACTATTACGATCCGTATGTCGCCCAATATATCAATCCGAAGAAAGAGTTTAAAGTAAAGCTGAAGGATGCGGATAAGGATTTTATTTTTGACGAAAGTGAAGCCGATCTCAATAAGTTCGATAAGATCATCGACGAGGTAGAACCGGGTAGTTTGCGTTTGCCGGTGCTTATAAAAAAATACATCAAACAAAACGCCAAAGTAGTTGCCTTTAATGTAGACCCGCTCTTTAATAATGCCGTAGACGGATTAATGTACATTCGTATCGCAGACCTGCCCGAAAGTACGGTAAAGCCTGTGATGGAAGAATTTCAGGCCGAGTTGGAACAACGATTCGCTAGTGGACAAAAAGATGAAGAAACTCATTAGTTTATGTTCAAACTGCTGTATTTTGAGGTGATCAACATAAAGATTCCGTAGATAATTAACCCCACCGCAATAATACCCATGATCGTTTGTCCGAAGGTGTCTTGAAGAAAATTGAATACATCTACTTTTCCTACATCAGACCTGCTGCCTTGGTAAGCGGCTTTAAAAAACAGATAGGCCATGATCCCCGATACGACACCCCGAGCAGTATGCCCTATTTTACCTACGTTTATCACCAATTTTTTTGCCTTTTCCTTAAGATCACTTTCGTCCACCTGTTCTCTAAATTTCCCCGAATAGGCTTGATAGAACTCATACAGTGATTTTATGAGTATAATAACCCCAATAACAATTAAAATGGTTGTAGCATAGGTAGAGTTAAGCAATGAAGATACCATAGATTTGCCATCGCTACCAGCGCCCATCACACGCTTTATGGCACTAAAGGCCAAAAGTCCATAAAACAATCCACTTCCAAAATAAGCGATCCTTTTTACAACACTCTTAGACGTACTTGTTTCTTTCTCGAAGGAGGTAAAAGCTTGATACCATCGCCAAAATACATACCCTACAAGACCTGCTGCAATCGCAACTAGAAGGATTTGTCCAAAGGCTTGTTTTGAAATAAAATCCAAGACATTGCCGCTATTTGCCTTTTGACCTCCCAGATTAAAAGCTGCAAGTGCCGTAAGACTTCCTATGAGAAGGTACACCACCCCTTTGGTGGCAACACCGAAGCGTGCGAAGTTTCGTTTTTTACTAGACATGTTTTTTTGGTCGGTTCCTTGAGTAAGATATAAAAATATCAAGTGTTGGAGTCAGAAAGAAATCATAAAACTACTGTGAGAAGGGTATTGCAGTCCCTTATTTCATGGGACGTTTTTTGATCATGCCACCTTTAGCGTCTTTAATACTGTGCATCACCATAAAGGCATTCTTATCTATCTTATCGACTTCAGTTTGTAGTTTGGCCAGCTCTAAACGGGTGATCAATGTGTAAATAATATCCGTTTCTTGTAAACGATCTCCTCGTTTTCCGTACCCTCTTTTCCCGGAATAGATAGTACAGCCTCTACCCATTTTTTCGATTACGGCCAGTCTTATTTCTTCACTAAAGTCGGATATGATTGTAACGCCCACATATTCTTCGATCCCCGAAACCACAAAATCCACTGTTTTTGAAGCCGAAAGATAGGTGAGCATGGCATATAGCGCAGTCTCTACCGAAAAAATATAGGCACCTACACTAAAGATAATCACATTAAAAAGAAGGATGACATCTCCAATAGTGAGGGCGGTCTTCTTGCTAATGAAAATCGCCAATACTTCAGTTCCGTCTATTACAGCGCCGCCTCGTATCGCCAGACCGATTCCGGCACCTAGGAAGAATCCGCCAAATACTGCGATCAACAGTTTGTCATCGGTAACCGTGGGTGCTTCAATAAAATGTACCGAAATGGCCAGCACAGCGATCGCAAGGAGACTTCGCAGTGCGAATTGTTTCCCAATGGTGGAAAACCCCAGCACTATGAATGGAGCATTGACGATAATTAAAAAGACCGAGATGGAATATCCGGTAATCTCAGTAAGGATAAGGGAGATCCCCGTTACGCCGCCGTCAATAAACTGATTGGGTAATAAAAATCCTTTAAGACCGAAACTTGCACAGATCACCCCCAAAAGGATCATGGCACTATCCTTGAAGAAATGGGAGAGTTCCACTTTGGTTACCGAGAGTTCTTTTTCAAGGAGTACAGCCGATAAGATCCCTTTTCTTTTCCTCAATCGGAAGTTGGTTAAGCGTATAACGATATTTCGAATAAAGGAACTCATTTCTTTTTCTTGGAGATTTTTACGAAGCTACTAAAAAAGATGAGCTGTAAAGAATCTATGGCGGATTAATTTTTAAAGAAGATACATTCCTCCCATTGTAACATACAATGCTATCGATACTCGGGATTTTCAAAATTCCAGCGAGTTCCATCGTCCCATTGACTGCGAGAGTTCCCGTAGGCGGGATAACCACCCGACGCTTTAAGCATTTTTGCCAAATGAAGAAGATTATAGGTCATAAAGGTCGTATTCCTGTTGGTGAAGTCATTTTTTTGGGCATTGCTTTCTTCGTCCATATAACTGGGTCCCGGACCGGCTTCTCCAATCCAGCCGGAATCTGCTTGCGGTGGAATGCTATACCCCACATGCTGTAAGGCATATAAAATTCCCATGGCACAATGCTTAATACCATCCTCGTTGCCTGTTATGATACAACCCCCTACTTTTCCGTAGAAATAATATTGGCCCTTGTCATTTTGTTTGCTGCTCATAGAATACAACCGTTCTATCAATTTTGTCGCTTCTGAAGATTTTTCACCCAGCCAAATAGGAGTTCCTATAATAAGAATGTCTGCGGCATCCACTTTTCTCCAGATTTCTGGCCAAGCATCCTCGGAAGCCCCGTGTTCTGTCATATCAAAATAGACACCGGGAGCGACGTCATGATCCACGAATCGAAGGTAATCGACCGAAACACCTTCTTTTTTCATGATGTTTATACTAACGTCCATCAAACCTTTGGTGTGGCTCAAGCGTGGAGACTTTTTGAGAGTACAATTGATGTACAGGGCTTTGAGTTTGCTGAAATCTGTAGGGTGTTGTGTCATGTTTCCAATTATTAATGAGCATTTTAAGATACTTTTTTTAGGACATTATCAATCATTTCAAGTGCGCAGTCTACAGTTGCAAGTTTGGTTCGGAATGAAAGTAATGCCATTCGGATCACGAATTTTTCGCCAATTCTTGTAGAACTTAAAAAAACATGTCCGTTCGCATGGAGTTCTTTCAGAAGCGCTTGATTAAATTGATTTTCTTGGTCTGCTTCCTTCGGAAACCAAAAATAACTTACCGAAAGGTCCGGTTCCGGTCCAACGGCAAAACCACGCTTTACCAACTGTTCTCTAAAATACTGCGTGAGCAATAATTTCTCTTCCAAACATGCAACAAAAGGTGCTATGCCGTGCAATTGTAGGGGTAGCCAAAGTCTGAGTCCGCGAAAGTGTTTGGTAAGTTCCGGAGAAACATCGGCAGGATTGACAGGGGTATGTTCTTGAATTGCATCCTGCATATAATTGGCGGTATAATGATGTGAATGAAAGACGGCTTCTTTATTCTTAACGAGTACTGCGCCCAGCCCGTACGGAAGAAATAGGCTCTTATGAGGGTCGATCACCAACGAATCGGCCATTTCAATGCCTTTTAGCATAGCCTTTTTGGAATCAGTAAGGATAAAAAAGCCGCCATACGCTCCGTCTATATGATACCAAAGATCATGTTCTCGCGCAATTTTTCCGATGGCTTCCAATGGATCGATCGCTCCGGTGTCAGTCGTTCCGGCAGAGGCGATGATCAAGAACGGATGCAGTTTAGTTTCAAGGTCTGTCCGAATCATTTCTGAAAGCGCTTCAGTTTCCATTCTGTGCTGTGTACTCAATGGGACATAGCGAATAATAACGGAGTCCAGACCAATAATTCTCAGCGCTTTTTGAATACAATGATGCACCTGTTCGCTTACATAGATCACACTCGTTGGGATACGCTCTAAACATACTCTATGATGATCCCTGGCAGCGGTCAAGGCGATTAGATTTGCAATAGAACCGCCTGACGTTAAGTTTCCTACGGCCTCCTTGGGAAACCCGAAAATAGATTTCATCCAATCGATAAGTTCATTTTCCATGGATACCGCACCCGGAGACGCATAATACATTCCGGAGTATTCGTTGGTCACATCCGCCATATAATCGGCAAGTGCCGCTGTAAAGATACCTCCGCCTGGAATGTATCCTAGATGTCCTCCTGAAGCAGCATTAATACCCTTCGAAGCTACCTCCTGTTCGTACAAGGTAAGGAGTGCTTCAAAAGATCTTGGTTCAGAAGAGATGGCCAACGCACCTTCAGTTTCTTTTTCTGAAGAATAGGCAGGAGTAGTCGGAAGCCTGTTTATAAAACGATTGGCGAAGGTGCTTAGTTGATTTGTGTAGGTATTTCGTTGTTGTTCGGAAGGTTCCAGAGACGCCGAAGTTTCTTGAAGTACTTTAATACGTTGGATAAGGGATTCCATAGTGTGTGTTTGATTCCCGGTAAAGTTACCTCTAATACCCTACATGATAAAATTACGATAAAAACAACCTAATAGATCTTTAATCGGCACATAACCTAATAGCCGAGTTATGCGAGGTAGGAAGCCACAAAGTCTTTGCTGTACTGTTTTATGTCTTCTCGGGTGCTTCTGAAAGCGGCTGCAATTTCGGCTTCTGTTCCCTCTACTTTTGATGGATCAGTAAAATTTTTGTGTAACCTTTTAGCGTTAGGAGCCGGGATGAAGGGACAGTTTTCGTTTGCATGATCACATACCGTGATTATGTAATCCCAAGCAATTCCTTCATATTCATCTACGTGATTGGAGGTGTGGTTGGAGATATCAATTCCGTCTTCTGCCATGAATTTTACAGCGTTCTTATTAAGTCCGTGCGTCTCTATGCCTGCGCTGTAGATCCGCGCCTTAGTTCCGGCATAATGTTCGATATAGCCTTGAGCCATCTGACTTCGACAGCTGTTTCCGGTACAGAGTATTAAAACATTTTTCATAGTACTAATTTTTTGTTTGTATTTCTCCTAGGATCGTACGAAGCTATTGCTATCGTGCTATGCAATGCGCTTTTCAACAATCGCTCTATTGAAGTATTTAAAAGTAACGGGTGGTTCATGATTAACAACAACCACTTTCGGGAGTGCAGCACGCCTCTTGCGACACGGTTACGGTCTGCTCGGGAACACCACACACCTCTTTAGCCTTGCAATCGGTTCGTTCGACAGATAGATGCAGATGTATCTCATCTTTTTGAATGGAATACCCGCGTATCTGCAATTGAGCCGTATGAAAAGAGTTATTTCCGTATTCGAACTTCACTTCAGCGGAAAGGTCGTATGGTCTCATTCTCCCCACTTTCTTTAAAATTCCCAGTGCTTTATACGCACTCATAAAATTTGTTTTTTCAACTTCCGAAGGGCTTTCCCATAGCTGAATGATCGTTTCGTTCCAAGCATCGGTTCCCGCGCCGCAATCTACGGAGTCTATGGAAATATGCTTTACTTCGGTGATATGGTAATTTGCGGCTACCCATAGTTTTGGTGCATATTCAAACAGCAATGCTTTTTCACTGTGCGTCGTTAGGAGGTCTAATAATTCTTGTGTTTTCATCGGTCTGTGGTTTAACAGCATGAAGCTGACGTTGTATTAAAAAAAGAGGTGAATGTTTTCTGCAATTCCTTAAAACGATCCACGTCTAAGCAATAGCATAGGTTGCGACCTTCAAATGTTCCCTTTAAAAGGCCGGCTTTTCTAATGACTTGCAGGTGTTGCGAAATAGTGGGTTGGGCGAGGCCTACTTCATCCACTATGTCGTTGCAAATACAACCTTCTTGTTTACTAATGTATTGTAAGATTGCAACGCGGGCGGGATGCGCCAAGACTTTTGCTATTTCAGCAATTTCTATTTGTTCGGTTGTGTGAAGTGACATTTTTGTAACACCCATATCAATTGAAGTAATATTGCAATATTACGATGAATAATGATAATAAAAAAACCTTTGAGGATATTTTTCAAAGGCTTTTCCAATTTTCTAGAACCACGGTTTTTTACCCACCTGATATGTTTGGTAGAACTCTTCGTCACTTTTAGTCAAGTAAATGATCCCTTCTATGAGTCCGATGATAATTGGAATATAGATCGTAAAGGCGCCCACAATAATGCACATTAATGGAAAGGAGATCACAAAAATGCTTAACAGAATGATACCCTCTTTGTTATATCCAAGGATAAACTTATGAACTCCCAATCCACCTACAAAAATACCGAGAAGACCGGCTAATAGCTTTTTGTTCTCACCACTATTGGTAGCTTGATTCCAACCTTCCTTGAACTCGTTGGTGGTCGATTTTGCTTCGTTCTCTGCATTGTTTGTGGCATCTTCCATGCGTTTTTGGGTACTGTCGAAACCTTCGTTGGTATTGTTTTCTTCCATGATGTTTTTGGTATTTAGTTGATTGTTAAATGTATAAAAAAATATTAAGCTGTCTATCCTTGAAAACCTATATTTTGAACGATGATATGCGGCTTATAAAAAAGCGCTGTCTATCGGCTCCCATAGTTCTATCTTGTTTCCTTCCGGGTCTAGGATCCATCCAAACTTTCCATATTCATATTCCTCCATTGTGCCAACTACAGTAACACCTTCTTTTTTTAGAATCTCTAATAACCCTTCGAGATCTGCAACCCGAAAATTCATCATGAATTCTTTTGTACTAGGCGCAAAATAGGTTGTATCTTTTTTAAAGGGGCTCCATTGGGTAGAGCATTTCTCGCCGTTTTCGTCCTTCCACCAAAAGGTACAACCATAGGCATCGGTGTTCAAACCTAAATGGTCACGGTACCAGTTCTTTATACTATCTGGGTCGTTTGTTTTAAAGAAGAATCCTCCCAAGCCTGTTACTCTTTTTTCCATATTATTTTTGATTAAATGATTTAAAACTTACTATGATCTTGTGGGCGATCACTTTTGCTAATTGCTCTTTACTTTCTATGGTCCATCCGGCAACATGCGGACTCAAAAGAACATTATCCATGGTGAGCAACTGTTTTAGAGCTTGGGGCAGTGCTTCTGAATCGAAGAGCGATTCAAAAGATGTCTTTTCAAATTCCAACACATCGAGGCCGGCTCCCAAGATCTTGCCAGTTTCCAAGGCAGAAACGACGTGGGAGGTGACTACACTTTTCCCTCGGGCCGTATTTAAAAGCCAGAACGGTTTTTCGACTGCCGTAATGAACGTGCGGTCTATCATTTTATCGGTACTCGGCGTCCAAGGGGTATGTAAACTTATAACATCTGCCTTTTTTTGAAGTTCCGCCAAAGGCACCTGTCTTGCATTTTCATCTCCCATGTTAGGTTTGATGTCATTACATAGCACCTCACAATCGAACCCTTTTAATTTTTTAGCAAATGATTTTCCCATATTTCCATACCCAATAATACCCACTGTTTTGCCATTGAGTTCAACACCACGATTAGCTTCGCGGTTCCATTGACCGGCCTTTACCTCCTTATCGGCCTTGTTCAACTTATTGAACAGGGATAATAACATTCCCAAGGCATGCTCACCTACTGCATTGCGATTTCCTTCCGGCGCCGATATAAGTTGAATGCCTTTAGATTCGGCATACGGGGTATCAATATTTTCCAGTCCGGCACCTACACGCGCAATGAACTTGAGATTGATGGCAGCATCTAAGAATGATGCGTCGATCTTAAACCGACTCCGGATCACAATACCTTGGTAGTTGTGAATGATCTTTTTAATTGCTTCTTCTGAAGAACTATAATCCTCCACATTTTCAAAGCCTTCAGAATTCAGGGTTTCAAGAAGCAAGGGGTGGTTTGTATCGAGATGGAGAATTTTCAAAAAGCTAAAGTTTAGGGTACAGGGTCTTGGTCTTTTCACTTGTAACATTCCCTGTGTGTTTGGTCGTATTTTTTTCGAAGAGCAAAACATGAACTTCTTCTCCGTTCTGTGTCTTGGGGCAGTGCTCAACTCCTTTGGGAACTACAATAAGCTCTCCCTTCCGAACGATCTCGGTGCGGTCCCTGAACTGCATTTCCAACGTTCCTTTTTGCACAAAGAAGAGTTCATCTTCTTCTTCGTGCTTATGCCAAACAAAATCGTCCTTCAGCTTAGCTAATAATACCTGCATATCATCAACAACCGCAATTTGATGGGGATGCCAATGCTCGCTGAAGCGGGTAAATTTTTCCTGTATATTAATGGCGTTCATGGCAGAGATTTACGCAAACAAGGTACTAATTTCTTCGGTTATTTTTGTCGGGCGGTGTGTTTTTCCATCGAGCAAACACCAAAGGGTTTTAGCTGTAACGATCGTTTGTTGATCGCTTCGGCGAACGATCTTATACTGTCGTTCACTCTTTACACCGTCATAGTTCTCGACCCAAGTTCGGACCTCCAATTCCTCCCCTTTAAATGAAGGAGCCTTATATTCTATAAAGTGATGTAGGACTACCCATACATATTTTTTACGCAATGCTTCGGAAGTTTTTGAGGTCCAATGTGCTTCGGCAGCCTCGAGACACCACTGTAAATAAATCACATTGTTTACATGCTCCATAGTATCGATGGCCGAAGCAGGAACCGTTAATTGATGTGAAAACACTTCCGATTTCAAAACCCGAGCACTACTTTAGAAATATAGAAGAACAGAAAAATTCCGAAGATATCATTACTGGTTGTAATAAAAGGACCCGTTGCAATGGCAGGGTCGATCCCCCTTCGGTCTAAGATGATGGGGACAAAAGTTCCTATAAGCGCGGCAACTATAATCACCGATAGCATGGAAACAGCTATGGTTATGCTTACTAATTGATCTTGCCCAACCACGAAGCCAAACCCTATGACCAAAAGCCCTAGTGCCGTGCCGTTAATGAGTGCTAGTCCCACTTCTTTTACAAGTCTGTTGAACAGACTTCCCTTCACATTGTCATTGGCCAATCCTTGAACAATGATCGCACTGGACTGCACGCCTACATTCCCTGCCATCGCTGCAATGAGCGGCGTAAAAAAGAACAGGATGGGAAAGCGCTCCAATGCTTCTTCAAAACCCTGCATGATATAGACACTTCCCAAGCCTCCAAAAAGGCCTAACACTAACCAAGGAAGGCGTGCACGGGTTAGTTCCCACACGCTGTCGTCTGCTTCTACATCCTGAGAAATACCTGCAGCCAACTGGTAATCCTTCTCGGCTTCATCCTTGATAAAATCTACGATATCGTCAATCGTAATTCTACCCACCAGAATGCCATCTTCATCAACTACAGGAATAGCTTCCAGGTCGTATTTTTGCATGATCCGCGCCACTTCTTCGTTATCGGTATGTACCGTGACATAGTCAACCTTTGGGATGAACACTTCACTGATCTTGGTCTTTTCGCCGGCAGTGAGCAGGTCCTTTAATGACAACCTGCCTGTAAGTTTTCCTTCTTTGTTGGTCACATAGATGGAATGGACACGGGTGACATTCTCGGCCTGTCGCCGCATTTCACGAACACAGCCGGCAACTGTCCATGTTTCTTTCACCTGAACGAGCTCTTTTGCCATCAAAGCTCCGGCAGTGTCTTCATCGTAATTAAGAAGCTCAACAATATCGGCGGCATGTTCCTCATCTTCAATCTTGCCAATGACCTCCTTTTGGATATCTTCGTCAAGTTCGGCGATAATATCGGCAGCGTCATCGGTGTCCAGCTCTTCAAGTTCTTGGGCAATTTCTGAAGGGGAGAGTCGATCCAAGATCTTCTCCCGAACATCATCGTCCAGTTCCATCAATGCTTCGGAAGTAAGCTCGCTTTCGAGTAACTTTATAATGTAGGTAGCATCATCACTTCCCAATTCTTCCAATAGTTCGGCAACATCGGCAAAGTGAAATTCCTGTAACAGCTCACGTAGGGCATTGCCGTCCTTTTGCGCAATGAGTTGCTCAATGTTCGCAATAAAGTCAGCTGTTATTTGAAATTGCATCCTTTTCCAGTTTTTGGGTGAGTTCAATAAATTGTGCTACCGTGAGTTGTTCGGGGCGTTGTCCAAAGATAGCATCTTCTTTCAATTTATTAGAGAGTTGGAAGGATTTTAAACTATTACGAAGGGTTTTCCTTCGTTGCTGAAAAGCGGTTTTAACTACGGTAAAGAACAGTTGCTCATTACAATCTAAAGTGTAGTTTTCCTTTCGGACCAAGCGGAGTACCCCGCTATCAACCTTAGGCGGTGGCTGAAAGACACCCGGCGGAACCGTAAAAAGATATTCGGCATCGTAGAAAGCTTGGGTAAGAACCGATAGTATTCCGTAGACCTTATTGCCTTCTTTGGCACAAATACGTTGGGCGACTTCCTTTTGGAACATTCCTGAAAATTCAGGGATTCGATGGCGGTGTTCCAAGGTTTTGAATACAATCTGAGTTGAGATATTGTAGGGAAAGTTTCCCGTAATCCCAAACGGTGCGCCGTTAAAAAGGGACGAAAGATCCGCTTTTAGAAAGTCGGCTTCCAAGATCGTGATGTTGGGATCTTTAAAATGTGTTTCCAAATAGGTTATGGACTCACTGTCAAGGTCCATGGCGATCACTTCGATATCTCTATCAATAAGATATTTGGTGAGCACTCCCATGCCGGGTCCAATTTCCAAGACATTGGTGTAACCCTTTAAATGAAGAGTGTTTCCTATCTTTTTGGCGATGGATTCATCTTTCAAGAAATGTTGTCCTAAATATTTTTTGGCCTTTACGTTTTTTTCCATTAGTGTTCGCTAATGATTTCCAGTTCGGTTCTAAAGGCTACAAAGGTACCTTCAAAAGGTTTGCTTTGCGCCCTAAGGGTTTCGGCATCTTCGGCATAGTACTTTTCCAACGTTGCTTTACTGTCTGTTGTATATTGCACCGAATAGGTCATCCCGCCCATTTCTTCTTCTACTTGAACACGCGACATGAGTGCCTTGCTGAATTTTCCCGTCTTCAGCATCGCAGGAATGTGTTCGGTTTGCATCCAATGGAGCCATTTCTTATGAACGCTTTCATCAATATTTACAGTGACATTATAGATATACATAAGTATTTAAAAAATTTGCGTGCCTTACTTAACGGGGGTGCTTGGCGCATAGGTTTCTATAAAAACGTTGGTCTTCTCAAGGATCTCTTTTTGTTTGCGGATGCGATTTTTCATCATATAATTATAGGTTGCCAGAATATTTAAGTACGATTTATTTTCGTACACCGAAAGATCCTGTGGTGTGCCTCCGATAAGATCGAAATGTTCGGCAACATAAGGATAGTAATAGTTAGAATAATTGTCTAACGATGCTTTGTCGATTCCTTCAGCCCAAGAATAATACTCATATAGACTAATAATGGCGTCCCGCAGCTCAAGATTTTCAAAAAAACGAATATCGCCTGAGGTGACCATAGTATTATAGGCGGTTTTCTTATAATAGGAATTGTTGTAGCTTAAAACGCGTAGTCCTAAGCCATTGATAGACCTCACATCGCCTTTAGAACCGATCATAGCGATTAGAGAATCGATATTTTCGCTTAACCGCTCCGAAGCTTTGATGGTTTGTTCAATATTTTGCCTGTTGAAACGTGCCTCCTGTAAAACATTTTCTACGTGTCGGTCGATGAGGCGTTGTTCTTTCTTTTCTTCGGAGCAGGTATTGAGTTGAAAGGCAATCAATATTCCAACAATCACAACGATAAATTCGAGCAAATGATTCAGCCAATCAATTTTTCTGGTTCCCCGCATCGTACATTTAATTTATAGCATCCCCTCGCAATGTTCGGTATTTTTTACGTGCTTCCACAAAAAAGATGCTGTCGGCAAAATGGAAGATGATCTGCTCGTAGAATTCTTTCGCCTTCTCCGGGAGTTGCAACTTTGTTTCATATAGTTTAGCAAGCTTAAAATGCGCATCGTCTGCTAAAATATCATCCTTATAAAACTCGATAAGTTTTAAGTAATTCGTTTCAGCTTTAGAGAATTGATTGGTTCGTTCGTAAAGTTCTCCCTGCTTCAATAGGGCTTCGTCCTCGATCTTCTCGCCCTTGTGATTTACAAGTATGTCATCCAATACGGCGATGGCGTCCAAATCCTTATTTTGAAGCGCTAATAGATCTGCGCGGGCATATTTCTTTAAGGCAGTTTGGGTAGAGTCTTCCAGCGTATTGTCCCGGATCATCAAACTTAATTGCATGGCATCATTGGCAATAAGCTGTGAAGCCGATTTCTTCAACACATCTAACTGGACTTGTGCCCATTCGAAATCTCCTTTAAAATAACTGGTGCGGGCTACCTTAAAGCGGGCCTCTTGAGCCAATACATCGCTGTTTATCTTTTTCTGAATTTGTGAATAGTAAATAAGCGCCTCATTGAATTTTTCATCAAAAACCAGGATATCGGCAAGTTCCATTTTTACTCGAGCCTCTTGGTAGGCGGTTAATCGTTGCGCCAATAATTCTTTTAAATGGGTAACGGCGGCTTCTTTTTTCCCAACCTTAAAGGCCAAAAAATGATTGTACTCTATCTGAAGCAAATACGTTTGCGATCCTCGACCATAGGTGTCTAACAACTGTTCGAACTTGGCTGAAACACTATCGTAGTCCTTGGGGGTGGCTGTGGCAAGCTCGATTTTCATTAGAAATTGATGGCCTTGTAATTTTGATTCGGCAGTGGCTGCATTTTCTATCACAAAATCCACCATGGCCCTTGCATTTTCATAATCTTCTTCAGAAATTGCTATGAGCGCAACGTCAATAATACCGTTTAAACTTTCTTCGCCCTGTCGTTTGTAAATGGCTTTTTCCTGCGTAAAGGCTTTTTTGAATTCTTTTTGCTGAATGAATAACCAACTCAACAATTGATTGTATAGAATTTCCGGCTGCTGTTGTGATTTCTGAAGCAATGTCTTGCGCAGTATCTCATTGGCTTCATTAAGGGGGTCCTCGGTGATGTACAAACTAAAATTACGCTGAGCAACGGCTCTATACGCCGGATTGCTGATCATAAGGTCGAGGTATTTGGAGAACATTTGCTCTAAATTTCCCTGCTCCCCATAGATACGCGCCAATTGTGCATTGAAATCTTTGTTAGGGTCCTGGGCCATGGCATTTTCGTAGACAATCACGGCCTTGTCCAGAAGACTGTGACGTGAGAAAGCATCACCAACAGTATAGGAATAATTTGAGTTCTCTTTGGCATACTGGATGGCCTTTGCATAGCTTTCCTCTGCCTGTGCTTCATTAGTCTGTAAAGAAAAATTGTACCCAAGTTCAACAAAGAACACAGGGTTTACGTTGCGCTGGTTCAAACGGCCATTGATGAGCTGTGCCGCTTCAGAAAAACGCTCCAATTGCTGGTTCGACTGTACCAATGCCATAAAGTAGTCCATACGACCCGGATTTTGCTCGTATAGTTTTTGATATAAGGACAAAGCCTTTTCGTATTCCCCTTGCTCAAAGTAATTCTTGGCAAGCAGCTCATTTTGAGCAAAACTTGCCGTAAGCGTGAATAAGAGAAAACATGTAATGAGATATCGCATTCGGTAAATATAACGATTTGCTTTCTGAAATGTATAGCAAAAATAAAGCCGTAGTCTTCCAAAATGCAAGAATACCTACAATACCCGTCGTAAAGAAAGACTAATCGATCGTATCGAACCCACAATACGGAATTAGTACCTTCGGGATCTTTATTCCTGAAGGGGTTTGGTAATTTTCCAGAATACCGGCCAGAACACGTGGCAATGCCAAAGCACTTCCGTTAAGTGTGTGAACCAACTTATTTTGACCATCGGTGTCTTTAAACCTTAGTTTTAGACGATTGGCTTGATACGTTTCAAAGTTAGACACCGAGGAAATCTCCAGCCATCGATCCTGTGCTGTGGAAAACACTTCAAAATCATACGTAAGCGCAGACGTGAACCCTAAGTCACCACCACATAGACGAAGGATGCGGTAGGGGAGTTCCAATTCACGCAGGATCTCCTTAACATGTTCTACCATGCCGTCCAAGGCGGCATAACTAGCGTCAGGGTGTTCAATACGAACAATCTCGACTTTGTCGAATTGATGTAACCTGTTCAAGCCGCGAACGTGGGCGCCGTAACTCCCGGCCTCACGGCGAAAACAAGGCGTATATCCCGTACAAGTAATGGGTAAGACATTGTGTGCTAAAAGGTCGCCTCGAAACAAATTGGTTACCGGAACTTCTGCCGTAGGAATGAGATAGAGGTCGTCAAGTCCCACATGATACATTTGGCCTTCTTTATCGGGTAACTGTCCGGTTCCAAAACCGGAAGCTTCATTGACTAAGTGAGGCACTTGATATTCGGTATAGCCGGCAGCAGTATTCTTATCTAAGAAATAGGCGATCAAAGCACGTTGCAGACGCGCACCCTTCCCTTTATAAACAGGAAATCCCGCCCCCGTTATCTTTACACCTAATTCAAAATCGATAAGGTCGTATTTTTTTGCCAGTTCCCAGTGGGGCAGCGCTTCGCTGTCCAGAGACGGAATGTCACCCTCCCGAAATACCTCCTCATTGTCGTTCTCATCGGTTCCTGCAGGGACGAGTTCGTTAGGAATATTTGGTATGGTATACAATAGCTGCTGGAGGCGGTCGGAAACCGCAGTAAGTTTGTCGGTGAGCTCTTTGGACGTTTCCTTAAGCTGTGTTGTTTTTTCTTTTAACAGGTTTGCTTTTTGAGTCTCTCCACTTTGATAGAGTTTCCCGATCTCCTTTGAGAAGGTGTTGGACTGCGCAAGGGTTTCATCCAATTGAAGCTGTGTGCTGCGTCGTTCTTCATCGGCTTTCAAAACATCCTCAAAAAGGGCTTCGGCGGCAACGCCTCGTTTGGCAAGCGCTGCAATATATATTTCTTTATGTTCCCGAATCTCTTGTACCTGTAACATGTGTGGTGCTTTTAGGGCAGCAAATTTACGGAAATAGGCTTATTTATCGCTAGACTTTTTATTATATTCCCGTTCCATATAATTTTTAGGAGAAGGGAGGATCCAGTCGTGATGTTTAAAATGGGACCACTTTTCGGCAGCGAGATCAACGGTGGGCTCAATGAGTGCAAAATAGGCGCCGCCGTTAACTCGTACCCGCGCATCCATATAGACCTCAACATCCCTGCCAGCGGCTGCTTCTTTAGCTTCAATACGCTGCGCCAACTGCCAAAGTAGATCGGGTTTGGACTGAACGGCTCGCAATTGTTTTTTAGACACGAGCGTGTGATGTGGATAGCGAACTCGTTTTCCGGTATTCTTGTCTACAACCCATACCGAAAGACTTCCGCTTTTACTGCGCAACATCATACGCCAACTTAGACGGTGTCCTTCTTCGGTCCAAAGCACATCATCTTTAAAAAACCAGTGACGCAACGGCAGGGCGATCTGTACAATAAAATATACTGAAAGAACACCTACAAGGAGTTGCTTATGCTTCGGAACTATGATTTCCCCTTCCGTATACCGTGTTTTATTAGGTAAGAATCGCTTCTGAAGGATTTCAGGAGAAAAGAAGAAAAGCGCAAAGGCAATCGACATATAAGGGAAGATGCCTATTTGAAAAACGAAGGAATTAAAAAGGTGAAAAAAGATCGAAATGACAAAACCCAGCACTCGGGTACGCTTCCATAACATGAGTGGCACTATAAGAAGATCGAACAAAATCCCTACATAGGCGATCGACCAATGTACCCAGTTTTCCTGTAACAGACCGCCTATAAGCCAATAATCACTTTTGCCTTTCATAAAAAGAGCGGGTACCGAAGCATCCAGCCAATCCGGATACCATTTTGCGACCGATGCATAGGTATAAACGATCCAGACTTGAAGAATGAGGAACCATAATACCCATCTGGGCATGGACGGAGATTTTATATCGGAATTTAGTTTAGCATCCAGCGACAACCAACGGTGTGCCGGAAGGAATACCATGATCCAGCACAATAACATCATGAGGTAATAATGATTGTTATAGGAGGTTTTTTGCATAAGATAGACGCAGGTCCACATAAGCGCATAGGCGGCCATGCTGTATCGATATTTGTAGCCTAGGGTTACCAATACCCCGAAAACCCCCATTAGGGCAAAGTAGTAATACATCCCGGTACCGGGCAGGGGTTGGAGAAATTCGAACCCAATGAAATTGAATGTGAACTCAGGTTCTACAAGCGTGCGCCGCACCCAGCCGGTAGCAATGGCTCCAAAGGCTTCTACAGTGATCAAAAAACCAAAAATTACGCGAAAGAGAACAAGACCCGTATTGTCAATATGTTTGAATAACCATTTATTCATGTGTGTCCAAATAACTGCGTGCAAATTGCTCGTCCTTTTCTATAGCCTGTTTCAGCAGATCAACATCCTTAAAATGTGCTTCATCGCGAATATGCGTCAAAAATTCAATTCGCAGAGATCTGTTGTAAAGATCCATATCAAGATCAAGAAAATAGGTTTCAATGGTCGTTTCGGTGCCGCCCACCGTAGGATTTGTCCCTATGCTGGTAATACCGTACGCCGTATTCCCATCGATATTCGAGCGAACCACATACACGCCATTTTTAGGGATAAGCTTATAATTTTCAGCAATATGAAGATTTGCCGTAGGGTACGCTAACGTCCTTCCTATTCGTTTGCCTTTTATGACCGTTCCTGTAAGCATGAAGGGGTAGCCAAGAAAGTTATTGGCCGTGGTAATATCTCCGGCGAGTAGTGCCCTTCGGATCTTGGTGGAACTTACCGCTACTTCATCCAGTTCTTGAGCACTGATCTCTTCCACTTCAAAATGATAGGTTTTTCCAAAGTCACGCAGATCTTCTATGGTTGCGGTTCGGTTACGTCCAAAACGGTGGTCGTAGCCAATGATGATCTTCTTGGCCCTTAATTTGTTTACGAGAATATCCCGAACATACTCTACTGCGGTAAGCCGTGAAAATGCGTGTGTAAAAGGATGAATCACCAAGTGGTCGAGACCCGTTTGCTGAAGTAATTCTTTTTTTTCTGAAATAGTATTGATAAGCTGAAGGCTGGTATCTGTTTGCAGAACCATTCGGGGATGCGGGAAAAAGGTAAGTAACACCGAATCCAGATCTTCTTTCTTGGCGGTAGCGACCAACCGATGCAAGATCGCCTTATGGCCAATATGAACACCATCGAATGTTCCAATGGTCACGACGGTTTGCCGACCGCTGGTAAATGCCGCTGCTGAAGAATACTCTTTCAAATTATTTTCCGTTAAATGTGTTCATAGTAATTGAAATACCCGCCAATCCAAAGGATTCTATCACCTCGCAACCTTTTTCCAGGCGCTCGGGTAGTTGCTGCAGTTCTTGTTCGTCCCAGTGTCCCAAGACATAATCTACTTGTCTTCCTTTTGAGAACTCATCGCTAATTCCAAAACGGAAGCGATTGTATTGTGTTGTCTGTAGCGTATTTTGGATGTCTTTTAATCCGTTATGTCCTCCGTCACTTCCTTTAGTTTTGATGCGAATCGTGCCAAAAGGCAGGTTGAGATCATCTGTAATGACCAACAGATTTTCTAAGGGGATCTTCTCTTTTTCCAACCAATAGGCCACTGCTTTCCCGCTTAGGTTCATATAGGTATTTGGCTTTAACAGTAGAAAGGTACGACCTTTCTTTTTGTGTGTGGTAACATCGCCAAGACGTGCTGTTTCCCATGTAAGGGATTCACGTTGGGCAAGGTGATCCAACATCTTGAAACCAATATTATGACGTGTATTTTCGTATTTAGGACCAATGTTTCCCAATCCTGCAATAAGAAATTTCTTCATAGGGTCGCCTTCGGTGTAAGGATGCTCTTCTTTGGTTGCAAAAAGTTTCTTTAAAAAAGCAAACATAGCAATTGTTTAACTTCAGTAAAAATAAAAAAAGCATCCCGAATCCACGAGATGCTTTTCATTTATATTCAAGACAAGAAAGTTATTCCTTAACAGCTGCTACATCGTCTGTTTCAGTTGCCGGAACATCTCCTGCTTCAGTTTCTCCTTCTTCTCCTTCTTCATCGGTTTCTTCTTCCTCTTCAAGATCTGCAATAGCAGTTCTAGAAGTTCTAATCTGACAGATAACCGTGTTGTCGGGGTGTAAGATCTTATAATCGTCTGTTTGTACGGCAGTAACGTACATTTTTGCACCAATCTTCATTTCTGTAATATCGGCTTCGATAAAGTCCGGTAAGTTTTCAGGCAACGCTTTGATACGTAATTTACGAGTTACCACACGTAATACACCCCCGTTACGCACACCACGTGAATTACCCACGATACGCACAGGAATCTCCATCATCACCTCTTTATCGTCGTAGATTTGATAGAAGTCCATGTGAAGGATTCGGTCATTTACCGGGTGGAATTGAATGTCTTGAAGAATGGCGTTCACTTTAATACCATCTTCTAAGGCAATTACAACTGTATGTACATCCGGAGTGTACACCAAGTGTCTAAATGCCAGTTCATCTGCTGAAAAGTGAATAGGCTTATCCCCTCCGTACACTACGCAAGGAACCTTTCCAGCATTACGTAAGGCCTTGGTCGATACCTTGCCCACGCTTTCTCTTTGAGATCCGTTAATTGTAATTGATTTCATTGTAAAATATTAGTTATAAATACGTTTTCCCATTTTAAAGGGGTGCAAATGTAGGTATTTCTGAAATAAGAGGAAAGAAAAAACAAGAGAGAAAAAAAAGAAGAGATCATATTTTCCTTTTTTCTCTGTTTTCGCAAAATAATAAAAGCTACCCTAACAAAGCTATATGCCGTATTCTTACAGCTTGGAGACCGTTATTTTGTAAAGGAGTTACATCAAGAACTTAGAACTGATGGACTGATTGGTGTGAACGCTCAGCATGACATCGGCGAAAAGGTTGGCACAGCTTAGTACCCGAATCTTTTTACTTTCCTGACGCAGCGGAATGGAATCGGTTACAATAAGCTCTTCCAGTTTCGATTTTTCTAAACGATCGTATGCACTTCCTGAAAGAATAGGATGCGTACAGATCGCACGAACACTTAATGCGCCGCGCTCCATCATCAAATCTGCCGCTTTGGTGAGCGTCCCGGCAGTATCTACCATATCATCTACCAAGACTACGTTCTTGCCTTCCACATCACCAATAAGCTCCATGTGCGAGATCACATTGGCCTTCTCACGTTGTTTATAACAGATCACTACATCACTTTCCAAAGCCTTGGAATAGGCATACGCTCGCTTCGATCCACCCATATCGGGGGAAGCAATGGTAAGATTTTCTAAATTCAATTTTTTAAGATAGGGTAGGAAAATGGTAGAGGCAAACAAATGGTCCACCGGTTTTTCAAAAAATCCCTGAATCTGATCGGCATGAAGATCCATAGTAATGATTCGGGTTGCACCGGCCGCTTCCAGCATTTTCGCAACCAACTTGGCGGCGATAGGCACCCTAGGTTTGTCCTTTCTGTCCTGACGTGCCCAGCCAAAATAAGGCAGAACGGCGGTAATGTGTCTTGCTGAGGAACGCTTGGCAGCATCGAGCATTAGCAACATTTCCATGAGGTGGTCGCTATTAGGATGTGTAGAACCAATAATAAAAACCCGGCTTCCTCGAACCGATTCCTCGAAGGAGGGCTGAAATTCTCCATCGCTGTAATGTGAAGTGATTACATTTCCCAAAGGTGTTCCAAAAGCATTGGCAATGGCCTGGGCGAGGACTTGACTTTGTTTACAGGCGAAGATCTTGGGTTCCGGAGTTTGCGTTGGCATAGCGTTGAATGAGATAGCGGTTGGTGAACAGCAAAGGTAAATGAATAGCAAAGCTTTCAAAAAAAATGATAGAAAGAATTACTAACAAATTACAATTTATTGTTTATTTTTGCCATCCGTTTCTTTCGGTGACTGTGTTGTGGTCAAATGCTCGAGTGGCGGATCCGATAGCTATCGGAATGGTAGACTTGCCTGTAGTGCCTCTCGCAGGCAGGCGCGCTGGATTCAAAATCTAGTGAGTAATTATGCTCAAGTGGCGGAATTGGTAGACGCGCTGGATTCAAAA